>NZ_AP042384.1:0-179950 GCF_055385885.1 Vulcanithermus mediatlanticus
TAGAGCCCGGACGCCGTTCCCCGGTCGGGAAGGGGAGAGAAAGGCCTGATCCGGGCCCTGACAGAAAAGCAGCGGCGACTCCGGTGAAGGCCCATGATCTGGACACCAACATTCTCTGATGACCGACCTTACAGCGGCACGCACCCAGGCGGCAGAAGCTTCCCGTGCGCAGGGAGTTCAGGCGATGCCCACCGGCGACGCCCCTGCGCTCGAAGAAGACAGACCGGATCATGGGCGTCGCCCTCGTACCCGGCGCTCTCACCGCCTCAAAGATCGATCGGCGAACGCAATCGTGACCGGTGGCCACCCAGACCCCCGGTCGCCCGAACGACGCGGCGCCCAAACGCATTCCCACCGGCTCCCGGCCAGAGACATTTCCAGACCATCCAGGACATTCCGCCCGGCTCGAAGAGCGAGGGCCATACCACCCTCCGAAAGCGCTCCCCCCACCGTGTCAGGAGAGCCAGACCACTTGCCTGGCTTGGGACATCTGTCCGGACGCCGAGCAGTAAGGTCGGTCCATGAAAGCGAGGAGGCGTTACGTTTACAGGCTCTTGGCTGTCGGGATTGCGGCGTTGGGGCTCGTGACCGCGGCGGCCGGGGGAAAGCTCGGTGCAAAGCCGATCACGCTTTCCGCGGCCGGGGCGGCGATCCCCAAGGTGTACGAGGTCGTCAACGGGAACAAGGTACCGCTGGCGCAGGAGGGACCGGCAGGGGAGCCGGGCGACTGGCAGTTCAGCCCGGTGTATACGGCCGGGACCGCCGGCGGCCCCAAAGGGGTGGCGACCTTTTTCACCGCCAAGGGCTTCGACCCCGCCCTCCGGGCGGTCCTACTCCCCAACAGCACCAACGGAACCACCACGATCACGCTGACACGGTTGGAGACCGGGGAGAAGGTCACCATCCCGGTGACCGTGGTCCCGGCTCCCGCCGGCGATCCAGCGCGGGGTAAAGCGATTTTCGACACCCATTGCGTCGAGTGCCACGGCGCCGACGCCCACGGAGTGGACGGCCCGAACATCACCTATACCGATCAGGGCATCGGCGGCTGGACGATCTACCAGTTCAACCGGGCGGTGAGGATCGGGGTCGACGACGAGGGAGAAGTCCTCGACGAGGACATGCCGCGCTTCGAGAAAGTGGGCTTTGGCCACGGGGCACCGACCCCGCAGGAGATCGCCGACATCTTCGCCTACTTGAAGACGTTGAAGTAAGCGTCGTGTCGGTCGGGGAGGCGCCCCTCTGGGGGCGCCGCTTTCCATCCGGCCGGACCGGGCCCGGCTCCGATTCCCACGGCCCGAGTCAGTTGCCCGGGGTGCTGGTGAGGCGCGGAGCGCGCTCGTGAGCCAGCCCGGAGGGCAATTCGCGCTTGTGGCCAAGGGAGAAGCGTCCGGGCTCGTCCATCTGTGAGCGCATTTGGGGTTCCCCGAGCCCGCCGTCATCTCCCAGGGGGCCGCGAGTAGGAGAGGGACGGCGAAAAGCCCGCTTCTCAAGTCGGTCCACCTTCAGCTCCGGCTGTCAGGCCGGTCCTGCCCCAGAGGCGAGCGAGGCCCGGGGCCTGGGGAGCCTCGCGCCGGCGGTCCCGAACCAGGCCTCGAAGGCGGGCGCCACGAGCCCGCAACCGTGCCGCCAGAGCAGCTTGACCCGGCGGCCCGCGTCACTGCCTGGTTCCGGCGCGGTTCGCCGATCACACCGCGGTCGAAGCGCTCATGGCCGGGTGGCGGAGACGGCGTCCGGAATCACCGTAGGCGGCATGCGCTTTGCGAATACGATGGTGTATTCCATCCCAGGGATCATCCTGGAGCCAAATGGGACGAGGCCAGCCTGGAGCACATCGCCCGCCACCAGGAGGTGAGCCATAAGGAAGGAAAAACTGAAGGAGACGAAGAGCACGAAGGAGATTCCCGAGTTCAGGGACGAGGCGGAGGAGGCCGAGTTTTGGGCTGGGGGGCGAGGTCTTCGAGCAGATGGAGCCCGTCCCCGAGGGGGATCCACCCCCGCCACGGCCGCGAACCCAGCCATTTTCCATCCGCTTCGACGAGGACCTCCTCCGCCGCATCAAGGCGTTCGCGCGAAAGAAGGACAAAGGCTACCAGACCCTCCTCAAGGAGTTCGTGCTTGAGCGGCTCTACGGGGAAGGGGGAATTTTGCGGTGAAGGGGGCGAAGTCACCCCCTGCTCTGTTAGCCACGGAGCGGCAGCATACAAAGTAGTTGCAGGAATCAACCGAGCTCTCGTTGTCGAGGCCACAGAAAAAGGAGGACAGTACGAAATCCTCCTCCTGTCACTCTCATTGCTACAACCGAATGAGTGTCCGGGATACTCAAGGGGCAACCCATCCGGGCGCACCAGGGAGCGCGCTTCTTATCGCTCACCGAAACCCCTCCACCCGAAGCAGGACCCCGTTCTCCGATTGCCGTCGCACCTCTTCTTCGAGGCTTCTCCCCGCGGAACGCCGCCGGTCATCGGAACCGGAACGTCCGCTCAGTAGAACCCGTGGATCGCCCCTCCGAGGGCGGCCTGGACCCGTCTGTACCCCTCCACATCGCCGAGCAAATCCACCGGCCTTGCCCCCAGGACGGGCACGTAAGCGGTGAGCCACCGCCGTGCCCGTTCTGGGTCCCCGAAGCCCACCGTCGCCTCCCGCAGCGCCGCGAGCAAAAGCCGGGCGGCGGGAACCTCCGCCGGCTCGAGGCGGCCCGCCTTCAGCCGCCGCTGGTAGCTCCGCACGGAAAGACCGAGCAGCGCCGCCTGCGCTTTCCGGGAGAGCCCCAGCGTCCCCGCCGCCTCGAGGAACGCCGCCAGGGCCGCCTGCTCGCGGGTGGGGGTGGCTGCCTCCACAAGTGAACCTCCTTGACCTCATTCTAGCCCGGCGTCCGGATCGGAGGAGGGGCTAAGATGCCGACCCTGCGGAGCGGCCTGCGCCGCTGGATACCGAAAGCGCCTGTTAGCGACCGCGGTTTGCTACCTGCCGGGCCAACTCGGGGAGGGGAACCGCCCAGACCCCGCCACCCAGCGGGAAGCGCTCCTTCCCCGGGTAGACCACGAACCTTGCCTCCGGTTCGATCACCCGGCAGGCCTCGTGGAACCCACGCTGGGGTCTGGGGTCGAGGCTGCGCTTGACCTCGATGGCCCAGAGGGCGCCATCGGGAAACTGAAGGATCAGATCGATCTCGGCGCCCCCGGCACTGCGGTAATGGAAGCCCTCGACCTCGGCCGAGGCTGCGACCAGGAGGTTTTCTACGACAAACCCTTCCCAGCTCTTCCCCAGAACGGGATGGCCGAGCAGGGCCTCGAGGTCGGTGATGCCCAGGAGGGCGTGGACCAGTCCGCTGTCGCGCACGTAGACCTTGGGGGTCTTGACCAGGCGCTTCTTGACGTTTCGATGCCAGGCCGGCAGGCGCCTGAGCAGATAGAGGTCGGCCAAAAGGTCGATATATCGGTCCACGGTTCGGACGTCCAGCTCCAGGTTTCGGGCGAGCAGGCTCAGGTTGAGGGGCTCGCCCTGAAGGTGCGCCAGCATGGTCCAGAAGCGGCGCAGCGTTTCCGCGGGAACGCGGGCGCCGAACAAGGGGAGTTCGCGTTCGAGGTAGGTGCGGATGAAGTCCCGCCGCCACCTCAGGCTCTGGCGCTCGCTCCGGGCAAGGAAGCTCTCGGGAAATCCGCCCCGAACCCACAGCCGCTCCATGGCCTCGCCCCCCTCGGGGGCGACCTCCAGAACATCGAAGGGGGCGAGCTCCAGGTAACTGATCCGTCCCGCCAGGCTTTCCCCGCTGTGGCGGAGCAGGTCCAGCGAAGCAGATCCCAGGAGCAGGTAGAGACCAGCGCGACGCCCCCGCCTGCGGGCCCGGTCGATGAGGCTCCGAAGGACGGGGAAGAGGCCGGGCATCCGGTGGACTTCGTCGAGGATCACCAGCTTGTCGAGGTGCCCCTCGAGGTAGAGCTCCGCCTCACCGAGCTTGGCCCGGTCCGCCTCGGACTCGAGGTCGAGGTACACGGCCTCGATCTCTCCGGCAAGTTCCAGGGCGAGCGTGGTCTTTCCTGCCTGTCGCGGCCCGAGCAGGGCCACGGCAGGCGAAGTGTCGATCCTCTCTTTGAGCTCACGGGTGATGCGGCGGGTAATCATCCTTGCAAATCTAGCATTATAATGCCAGCTTTGCAAGGTTCCATGGCCCGGCGCGGGCTGGATCCGTCCCTCGAAGCTTTAAACAACTACCACGAACCGCCCATAACGCGCCAGCAGACGCTCGGCGGTGACGAGGCGCAGCCCCTCCACCCTGGCCTGGGCCACCAGGAGACGGTCAAAAGGGTCCCGGTGGTGCCAGGGGAGCGCCTTCACCGCCATGGCGTGAACCGGGGTGACGGGAAGGTGGAGAAATCCCTCTTCCTCCACGGTCTCCACGAAACCCTCCGGCATCCGCAGCTTCCCCAGGGAGGCCTTGAGCGCAAGCTCCCAGGTGGTGGCCGCGCTTACGTAGGCGTCGTCCGCCCGCTCGATCAGCCTTCGGGCCTTCCGGGAAAGCCTGGGATCGTCCGCCAGCCACCAGAGGATGATGTGGCTATCGAGAAGAAGGTTCAACCGGTCCCTCCCCCATGAGCTGCGCAATTTCGGCGTCCGCCTCGTCGAAATCGGGGGCGATCCAAACCCTACCTTTCCAAACCCCAGGCGTTCGCTTCGGCCTGGGCGGAGCTTCGGCGGGGACCAGTTTGGCCACGACCCGACCGTAGCGCTTGATGAGGATGACCTCTCCCTGCTCTGCTCGCTTGACCAGCCGGGAGAGCTGGGCCTTGGCCTCGGCCAGGTTGAAGGCCTTTGCGGTGGGTTCTGGCGCTTTCGGCATGTGGCCTCTCCAGGTCAAGGGTAGTAGATCTGACCAGCTATGGTCAACTTATGTCTACTCATTCTCACCTCGTGGTTGAGGTCAAAGGTCGTCCTACGACGGTTTACGCTCACGGCAAGAAGAAGGGGCAGCCGAAACCCACCCAGCCGTACCCCGGATGCGCCACTGGTTTGCTGAGCACCTTGTGACCCTGCTGGGACGGCACCTGAGGCGCGGCTGGCCCTGGCTTTCCCCGATGCGCCCACCTACAGGAACCGGGTGTGCGATACTCGCTGGGCACTCGAGAAGCTTGAGATCGCCGTGCTCTGGATACGCGCTAGCGGCGCCGTCGAGGTCGAGGGCCGCCTACCCTGAACCCCGGGGCCCCGGCGGACGGGAACGATACCAGGCACCGGTGGGCTTCCTCGAGGATCATCAGTCTTTCAGGTTTGACTCGGAGAGCGTTCCGCATTGCTGAATTTGGAGCCCTGTGACCTGCTTGGACCTGCTTGCAACGTCCAGATGCGGGGGGAATCCTGGCGAACAGCGCCTCGGCGTTGCGGGAACCGGGTGGCCGCAGAGGCTGCTCTGCCCAGGTCGGACCCACCCGGAAGAGCAACGCGGGCTTCAGGACTCCGTCGCACTCTGAAAACCTGGGGCCCTATCTGAGCCGACCTCTCGGGCAGCTAGAACCCTTCTCGGGGCAGGCTGTTGAAGCAAACGTGCGCGGCGTGGAACTGCAGCTCAACGGTGCCGGTGGGGCCGTTTCGCTGCTTGCCGATGATGATCTCGGCGATGCCGGCCTTGTCCGAGTGAGGGTTGTAGTATTCGTCTCGGTAGATAAAGAGCACCAGGTCCGCATCGTCCTCGATCGAGCCCGACTCACGGAGGTCGGAGAGCACGGGGCGCTTGTTCGGCCGCCCCTCGACCGCGCGCGAGAGCTGCGAAAGCGCCACCACCGGGACCTCGAGCTCGCGGGCCAGCCCTTTGAGCCCGCGGCTGATGGCGGCGATCTCCTGCTGCCGGTTCTCGCTCCTCCCGCCCCCGTCCACCCCTGACATTAGCTGCAGGTAGTCGACGATGATTAGACCCAGCCTGTGCTGGTTGTGAAAATGCCTGGCCCGGGCCCGGAGCTCGAGCAGCGAAAGGTCCGGCGTGTCGTCGACGTAGATCGGGGCCTCGGCCAGCCGGCCGGCCACATCCACGATCCTCTGGAAGTCCCGTTCCGAGAGCTGGCCCAGCCGTAGGCGGTTCATATCGATCCGGGCCTCAGCGCTGATCATCCGCACCATCAGCTGGGTGGCGGGCATTTCCAGCGAAAAGATCCCCACCGGCACCCCGTCTTTGAGGACCGCGTTCCGGGCGATGGTGAGCGCGAAGGCGGTCTTGCCCATGCTCGGGCGGGCGGCGATGATGTTGACCGAGCCCGGCTCGAGCCACCCAAGCATCTGATCGAGCTCTGCAAACCCGGTGCGCACCCCGCTCGGCATCCCCAGGTGCTCGTAGAGCTCGTTGATGTGCTCGAAGGCCTCGTGGACCAGGTCCTCGGAATCGCGAAACCCGTGCCGGCGTTCGTCGGCTCGGACCTCCAGAAGCTCTGTCACTTTCCCCATCCCGGTGACGGCCAGGTCGCGGAGTGCTGCCTTTCCAGCGAGGATGCGGGCGTAGTGCTCGGCGTAGGCGGCCGGCTGTCTGACGAGTTCGATCAGGTAAGCGCGTCCCCCGACCTCGTCCAAAACGCCGTCTCCGCGCAACGCCTCGGCAAGGGTGTCGGGATTCACCGGCTCGCCCGACGCGGCGAGCGCCTCCATGGCCCGCCAGATCTTCTGATGGCTCGCCTTGTAGAACGACTCGGCGCTGATCAGACCTTTGAGGCGCTCCAGCAGCGAGCCGTCGACCAGGACCGAGCCCAACACGTTCATCTCGGCCTCGATGATATGGGGCGGAACAGTTCCTTCCATGCCAGACCTCATGCTATCCCTGTCGGGGTTGCGTCGATCGTATCGCCTGAGGGCGCCCGGTCACTACTTTGATGGCCGACCAGCACGACCGACAATCCGCCACCCCCTGCCCAACCAATGGCTGAAGGCCACAAGATGCCCGGAACCGGGCTGTCCCCTCGCTGGCTGCCACAGCAAGGGGCCGGTTGGACCCAGCCAGGCTCCGGCAGACTTGCTCCCGAACAGAGGGGAGCAGAACCACCTGCGAGGCGTCTCCCGCAGGCAGCCAGCGTCAACCGATCGCGCCGGTCAGTCGGGCCACTGGCCACCCCAACCCGGCCCGATCCGGGCCGGCGATGGGTCGGGTGACGTTGCTCCCGAACCCCGGCTCGATTTCCCACCCCCTCCCGTAAAGCGATATCCCCGCGGCCGCCAGGCCGCGGGAACGTTTCAACGAGCGCCACAAGCAGGCCTCGAGGTCCGTCTGCAAATCGCCCCCGGGGTGTTCTCACCCTCGCTCCGCGGCCGGCACTCTCGGGCGGACTCGCACGCCGATCAGCCGCCGGTCATCCGGCGACCGGAAGCAAGCAGGGCAGGTGCGTTCCACCGGCGGTTCCGGTGGGGCCGCCTACCCCCTCCTTCTTCGCTAAGCTCCACCCCCGCGGCCGAAGGCCGCGGGAACGTTTCAAACCGGCGCCGCGAACCGGCCCTGTGCCCGGGGCTTTTTGACCGCGCGGACCCCCGTCAATTTGTCGCCCCTCGAGGGTCCTCGAGTGTCGCCGCCTGACCCTCCGTTCAGGCCCCGCCGTCCGTGGTCCTCGAGGGCGTCTTCCCCCTTCGCGCCGCGTCAAAAAACGGGCGGGTTTCCTCGAGTGTCGGCGGGGCCTCGAGCGCTCTCCGTCCCGGCCCCAAAACGGGCGCCGGTGAAGGCCGCGGCCAGTGCGTCATGAGGTGGCCTCGAGGGCGGGCGCTGAATGGTCCGTTCGGCGTGTCGACTGATGGGGTGAGGTGGCCTCGAGGGTCGGCTTCGGAGTGGGGGAGGGGCCCTCGAGGGGCGCCCGTCCTGACACTCATACCTCGCTCATAAAGCACTCACGGGTCTCATAATCCAGTGCCACCCCCCCCTCTTTTCAGCCCCGATCCACCCCTGGCCCTGTGCCACCTATTTTCTAGCATGAAAACCTAGGGGGGGTGGACAAAGGTGAAGTAAGGGCCAGGACATATCTCTTTACCATTTCGCCTTGACCCTGAAAACCCTGGGGGGGTGGCCCTGGAAACCACCCCTCTATAAGGTGTCAGAATAGGGCCACCCCCTTTTGGCGAGGGGGGGTGGCCCTGTGAAGGGCTTCACGAGCAAGCGGGGACACCCGGGGGCGGGGTTGGCGTTGCGGCCGTGCATCTCCCGGCGAAGCTTAGGTAAATACATCCTGACCACTATAGCTACGCCCGAGCGTACGAGAACTTGTCGTAGCGTGCCCACCACTCTCCGGCGCATTCGGAACAACACGCCTTCTGCTCCGTCCTCAAGGGCGCACCCATGCATGCATGGGACTTGCACAGTGTGTAATAAGCGTGCGCTCATAGGGCCATGGCGGAAAGACTCGAAAGAATCTTCGATGAACAAGAACAAATGCCCAACCGGCTGCGCTGGGACGACTACCTGATGCTGTATCAGGAGTTGCTGACCTGGGACGAGGCGGTACAGGAGTTAGGTGTGTCTCGGCGTACGCTGTCACGCTGGCACGAGGCGGTGATGAAGGTTGTGGACGCGGGGATGATGCCCCAGGGCAAGATTCCGCGCAGCGAGATCGAACTCATCCGGGTCGCCATGCCGCTCGTTGATGTGTTCGGGAGCCGCAGCGAGGCGATCAGCCACATCATTCAGAACTACAACGCGCCTGACGAACCGGGCGTACGGCTGGAACTGCCACCGGACGAAGTCAAGCGGGTTGCATCTGAAAAACAAGAGAAAGAGAAAGTGGTGACAAGCTATGCGTTGCAGCTTCAGGCGGAGGTGCTCGTCAAGTCGCGTCGACTCAACCAGGGACTGCTCGATCGGGTCAGGCGAACGCGCGAGTACCTGGAGAAGGCCGCGGGGGAGATGCGAATGATCGAAGAGGAGTTGAACGGCGAGTGGTACGAGAAAAAGGAACAGGGGAAGTGGTAGAGATGCCAGCCTGGATCGATGAGTTGCTGGGCGATGAAAACGAAATGCTTCTGCAGGGGCCGGTTAAGATCACCATCACAGTGAAGGGGCGCCATGCGCATATGCTCCAGGTCCTGACTCATGTCGCGCGACGGCGACAGGGCAACAAGACCCACAGCGGAGCGATTGCCCGCCGCCTGCTCGAGTACGGCGTAGAAGCGGCGTACAAAAAGCTGCCCCGGGACGTGCGGGAGCGTGCGGAACTGGAGGTGCTCGAGGCCATCGACGAGGGTGGCGGTGCTACGTCGCCAAGCTGAGCGTGGGCGAGAGCACGAAGGCGGCGCGAGCCGGGCCAGCAAGGACGGTAGTGGGGTGGCGAGCAACTGCGCATAGACACCGCCCTGCTGATGTCCGGTGCGTGCTGGGCAGGACTACGGAACCTCAGTCAGGCAAGTTGCTTTAAATACATGCAAGGGAACCGTGCGAGCGAAGCGTCAGCCCGCCCGATCTGGCGTTGTCCGGCAATCTGCCGTACACTTGTGATTGAGGAGGAGGGATGCCCAAGACCGCCCGACTGGAATTCCGGCTCGAGCCAGAGCAGAAAGCGCTCATTGAAAAGGCCGCGCGGCTGAGCGGGGCTTCGGTGAGCGAGTTCAGCGCCATCACTCTTCTGGAAAAGGCGAGGCTGGTCCTCGCCGAACACCGGCAGACCGAGCAAATACTGATCGGGGCGGAAGCCTTCGATCGCCTTGCGCAAGAGCTCACCCGGCCGGCTCGGGTGGTTCCCGAGCTTCTTGAGGAACTTCGAAAGGCGTCCCGGTGATCGAACCACCTCTCAGGGTTGAGCCGCTCGGACGCCACCACGACCGGGCGGCTTTTTCCTGCGGTAAGCGATCCCTTGACGAGTACCTGCGCCGGTTCGCTGGCCAGGACGAACGCCTGGACCTCACCCGTTGCTTCGTGCTCGTGAACGAAGAAGCTCCCACACGCATCCTTGGCTACTACACCCTTGCGGCCGCGTCCATCGTACCCGGGAAGGGCCCGGGCCGGGTACGTCGGCTGATACTGTCTACCCCGTCAAGCCTCGGAAGTTGGCATCAAGCCACCATGGCTTGCTGAGCTTGGTAGTGTGCCTTAAGCCGGCCCATCATGCGCCTCAGAAGCTTGTGGGCCACCGCAACCAGCGCTTGCTTTTTCTTCTTCCCTCGAGACACCAGCTTTCGATAGAAAGCTCCGAGCTCAGGATCATGTCGCACCGCTACCAAAGCCGCCATGTAAAGTTTCTTTCTGAGCACCCCCGGTCCTTTTCGAGAAAGCCGACTCCGGTACACGCTGCTTCCCGATTGCTCCTCCTCTGGTGCCAACCCGGCATAGGCCGCGGCCGCCTTCGCCCTTCCCCAGAGCTCTGGAGGGGTCAAGGCTAAAACCGCTGCTGCCACCTGCATCCCCACCCCAGGCATCGAGGTCAGCACCTCGGCTTCGGGGAGCTGCTTGAGGAGTGTGGCAATTTCAAGATCAACTTCACCGAGACGTCTCTTGAGCTGGGCCAGGTCTTCCCTGAGCCAGGCAAGCACTCGTTCGTCTCCCGCCCACACGGCTGCTTCCAGGGCTCCTTTAATCTCGGTGACTCGTTTGTTGAGTTGCTCCCGGTAGACGACCATTCGCTTAAGCCGAGCAAGCTTGAGAGGCAAGGGTCGGTGAGGCACGAGGGCATCCCGGTACACCAGTGCGAAGTGGGCCAGGAGCAGAGCGTCGGAGGCGTCGGTCTTGTTCCGCTTCCCACCCGCCCGCCGGAAGGACGCCACCTGGTAGGGATTCGCCAGGGCCACCTTGAAGCCTTGGGTGACCAAGAGACGAAGCAAGGGCAGGTGGTAGAGCCCGCTGGGTTCCACAACGACCCAGGCCGGAGCGTGCTGACGGAGGGCTTGGACCAGGTTGCCGCGGCCCGCCTCGTTATTGGCAAAACGAAACCTTCGCTCAAACGTGGGACCCACCAATGCCAGGTCGAGCCAGCCCTTACTCACGTCGATACCGGCGTAGGTCATGGTCGCCTTCACCCCCGCTTCAGTAACCTGAGGGAGGTGGCCACCCGGCCCCGCGGACCTGCCATGTCGATGCGGTCTTTCGTGACCGGGATACTGTTCGGCCAAGGCTTCGGAGCGGGTGGCCGCCGATCAGCCAAGCGGGCTCCAAACGCCCTGAAGCACTAACGGTTGCACCTCCCTCGGTTGGGAAGATACATGAAGCGCTACCCCCAGATCGGGGCCCTGCTCCTCGGCCGGTTCGCCATCGACCGGCACGCGCAGGGAGGGGGGCTGGGCCGGAAGCTCCTTCTTCACGTCCTCACCCACGCCGCGCGCCTGGGCAACGAGACCGGCTTCCACCTGATCCTGGTCGACCCCATCGATGAGCAAGCGGCTGCCTTTTATCGCAGGTTCGGGTTCACCTTCCTGCCAGGGGAGCGGCGCATGTACCTGACGCTCAAGGACATCCTGGCCACGCTTGCGGCCATCGACGGGGATTGACGTCCGAAGCGATGCCCGGCAGGGGAGAGGTCGCTCGCGGCAGGCGCAGAAAGGCCCTGGCAGCGATCAACCCGGGAGGCGTGGTCGTCAAAACCGCTGATGCCTCCTGCGAAGCCCCGGAAGCGCGCGGGGCGCGGCTCTTTCCTACGCTCCGGTGCGACCTACGCGTTGGAGGAACGGGAGCCACTGCCGGCGCGCCTGCCCCTCGTCCGCTCGCCACTCAAAAGAGCCGCCCGTCGCTTGGTGGACTCTGGTTTCGAGAACCGCCAGGGCCAAGAAGCTGGCCAGATAGACCACCGGTTCCCCCGGCCGATCCCACCGGCCGGGGTAGAGGCTCGCACCCTCACCCGAAAGGGCGCCCTCCGCGCAGCGGGCGTGGACGAGGCACCAGGCGCGGATCCTCAAGCGCAAACTCCGTGTTCCAGGTGGCCCAGGGCCTGGTCGATTTCGTGGGCCCCGATCTCGGTGTCGGCGAACGCGAGTGGCGTTTTTCCGCCCAGGAAGCGCTTGGGCGTGGTGGGCCGTTCCGCCGCGACATCTTCGCCAAGGGCTTCGGCAGCGCGCCGGTAGAGCCGGATCAGCCGGCACAAGCGATCCGGCTCGTCGGGCTTGAAGCAGCCCTCTTTCTTGCGGCGGGCCAGGGTACGTTCGCTGATCCCGACCACCGGGGCCAGCGCTGCGGAGGAGATCCCGAGCCGGCCCCTCAGCTTTTCGAAATCGTGGTAGCGAAGGCCCTCTGTCACCATATGCGGATAGCCTGTTCGCTCATGGTGAGCGCCATATGCCTGTTCTTTGGGCCGAATGGCAGAACCCATCGCGGAATTTGCTCGGTGCACGCGAACGCCGGGGGCGGGTTTGCGGTGGCGTGCTGCTTCCAGATCACCTGCCTCGGGGAGGGGAAGCGGGCGATGCTCCCTGGAGGCCTCGACGATCGCGTGGACGCTCAGCATCACGGGGTCGCAGAACTCGAGGTGCGCCCAGCCGAGGACATCAAACCGTCGGCCGCGTACCGAGCAAGCCGGCCCCTGTTTTTAGCCAGGGCCGTCTTCAGTGCGCGGACGCTCTTCACGAGGGAATCCCTTCCGGAACCCGCTCGACCATACGCAGGACGGTCTCGAGCCCCTTGGGGAACGCCTCGCGGTTCTCGCACACCTCCCACGCCGTGTGCCCCTCAAGGCTCGGGTGCGGCGTGTGAAACCACATGCGTGCCGTCTTCTCGTCGCCGAGGTAGTCGATCAGGATGGCCAGCGCGCGCTCGAGGATCGCTGCCCGCTTCTGGATCTTCGGCAGGGTCGGCTTGCTGCTGAGAAGCCGGCGATCTACCCCGAGTGCCCGTGCGAGCTGGGCTTTCTTAACGCCCAGGGCCCGGGCAAGCTTCCCGGCGTCGATCCGGTCGGTCTCCGGATCGCGCACTTGGGGAAGCAGTACGACCCCCGCGTGTTCGATGGGTTTGATCGCCATGGCCACCTCCTTGCACCCAGTTTAGGTCTGGCGACACATGGATGCGCAATAGACGACAAAATGATGATGCTTTACCGCTTTTGTGGAAGGCTTTTGCTCCCGCAGTGCCGGGCCGTAGCGAGAGCGTCAAGTTTTTTGTGTCGAAGTCTGTGTCGCGGGGTACCGCGCGTTGAAAAGGTCATTGATTTCCTCTTGAACGTCAGCAAAACCCGGCAGCTTCCGGTCCCATCTCCCCTCCCTCCGTTCAGCCTCTAGGTAGACGAGCTTGTAAACCGATTCGGGCTTGGGAAACTTGTGGTCCCGCACCTTGGTACTCCTTCGTAGTTCCCGGAAGAACTGCTCGATCAGGTTGGTGCTCCTCAGGTAACGCCACAAAGGCTCGGGGTAGTCGTAAAACCGAAGCAAGGCCCCTGAGTCGTTCCACCAGGAAGCAGTGACCCGGGGGTAACGATCCTGCCACCTTTGGGTAAAGCGTTTGAGCCCTTCCAGGGCCTTGGCTCGATTGGGTGCCCGGTAAACCCGTTTGAGATCGGCGAGTATGGCGGAGGCGTCCCGGCGTTTGACCTGGGCCTGGGTGGCCCTGAGTTTGTGCAGGATCGAGTACTGCCACTCGGCCCGGGGGTAGACCCGATGGATCGCCTCTCCGATCCCCGCAAGACCGTCGGTGATGAAGAGGAGTACTTCGACAAGGCCCCGGGACCTGAGCTCCTTTAAAAGCTCCTCCCAGACGACGGCCCCTTCATTAGGAAAGAGCCAAAAGCCCAGAAGGATGCGCCTGCCGTCTTCGGCCAGACCCAAAGCGGCGTAGAGCGCCTGCTTCTCGATGCCCTTGCCGGGGTACTGCAGCTTGAGGAACAGGGCGTCCAGGTAGACCGCAAAGAGCCGCCGGGGCAGGGGCCTGTGGCGGAAGGCTTCCACCTCCTCTTGCACCAGCTCGGTCAGGTTGCTGACCGTCTCGTGGCTGTAGCGGTAGCCGAACAGGAGCCCCACGATCTGGGCCACCTTGCGGTCCGAGACCCCGCTGGCGTAGAGGGCCAGCACGAGGTCCGTCAGGTCTGGAGTACGCCGGGCGTAGCGGGGAAGAAAGCTCGGGGTGTATTGGCCTTTGCGATCACGGGGCACCTTAAGCTCGACAGCACCGAAGGCGGTCTCCAACTTGCGCGGGTAATGGCCATTGGCGCGGCCACCGTGTTCTTGCAAAAAAGCCCAGCGGTCCAGCTCCAAGAGCGCCTGCAGCTTTTCCTCCACCACCTCGGCCATTGCTTCCTTCAGCAGCGCCTTGAGCGTATCCTGGTCCACGGGGTACCTCCTTTCGCCTACTGGCGGTACCCCCTCTTCTTACACAGAATTCGACACAAGAAAGATTACACCCTCGCCGTAGCCGGGTACGGTGGCGCTGCGGGCCGTCCAGCTTTCCCTGTCTTCACGCCCCAGGAGGGGAACACTTAATCGCGACAGACTTCGCTCGAGAACCTGCCGGACCACGAGCTCAATCCGCTTCTGGAGGACCCGGCTTGTCGGGACCGCACCCAGTTGCGCAGGGAGCGGCGTGGCGACGCTGAAGCCGGGTCCTGCCTCGATGTCGGGGGAAAAGAGATCGGTCCGTTAGGGGATCATCCCTCGCGGGGCCTTTGACGAAGCCCTAATTCAGCACCCGAAACTCCTTCCGTCTACTCCAGCTCAGTGAGGGTTTTCAGGATCTTCTGGGCATAATCCTTACTGAATTCAGCCATTCGCTCCGGCGTACTTCTCTTGATCCGGGCGTCGTAGTCCGCCTGATTTCTGTATTTTCGCAAGGTTTTGAGCCGCTGGCCAACGTTTCGAAGGGTGCCTCGGTCGCTTTCCTCCAACTTCTCCGCAACCCACCGATGCTTCTCCCCTGACCTTTCAACGTCCTTTGGCGGTGTTTCGACGTTCCTTACCACGTACGCATAGGCTTCACCGAAAGCACTGAAGTAAAAGCGACCGATCGCGGTTCGCAGGTAGGCTTCTTTCAGGTCTTTTGAAGGGGGATCCCCGCCCGATGAGAGGGCATCCGCTACATTAAAAAAGTGCTTCCACCGAAAGCTCATAGAGGCACTAAAACAATTTTCTTGTTGAAGGCCGGGCCTTGCTTAGGTAAGTACTCCTCGTACACCCTGTCGAGTTTTGCGAGATCTTCGCGCAAGCTGCCCCCGCGCAGGTAGACATAGAGAATCCAGTCCGCGACGTCGTCTCCGGGTTCATAGGCGAGTTCGAGGGGCCGATCAGGAAGGCATTTGTGGATCTCTTCGACAAGCGCAGCCAGGGCGAGGGCGAAGGTCTCATCCTTCCGGAGTGCCACGTCCATGGCTTCCGTTAGCGGTGTGGCGAGGAGTTGCCGGAGTTTGGTGAGCGCCAGGGGCTCGGTGCCGGTGGTGTGGTTAACCTGCCTGATTCCCACTGGCCACTTGTGAAGAACCCAGCTCGGATCATCGGGCTGCTCCAAGAAGTGTAACGGAAGCGGCACGGGCATGGGTCCGGCGGGTTCGCCGGACCTGAAGAAGTCCGAGCTCCCGCCCCATTGGTTCAAGGGGCTATCTATCGGCTCGGCACTGCCGACATACCGACTGCGGAAACAGAAGCGTAATGCTGCATGGCTAGGAACAAAATCTGGGTCAGTGCCAGAGTCCCTTAGGCGTAGCCTAGTCATCGCCCTCTCCTTCCGTCAGCGTGTCTCCCTTCACCAGGATGTCCAGCCCTTCCGCGAAGAGGCGATCGAGGATGCGCTTGGCCTCGCTTCCTTCAAAAGGTGGCCCTGTATAGGCCGCATCTGTGTTTATGTCGAGCAGCAATCGAGCAAATTGGGTCACGTACTCTTGGCCCTGAGTAAAAGCAGGGAAGTCTGAGGTAATGAGGACTGAGAAGGTAGCCAGACTCCATTCGTGAATGCGGTTGATCTCGATTTGCCCTTCGGCTGAGGGAAGTTTTGAAGGACGGTTCACCCGGTAGGTGAAGTCCTTGGTGCGTGTGGGATCGAGCTGGACAGTTTTCAACTTCCTCTGGAGGAACCGCAAGACCTCTTGTGAGGAATCCCCCTCGCGGAGGAATACGCTACCTAAGGCAAGGCGCCGAGCGGGCGGTGTTTTGCTGAGGAGATCTGCGATCTGCTGCCGAAACGTTTCCACTAGGGAGATGTCCTCGAGGACCGGGGGTCGAGTGAAATTCCCTTGCGGAAATGGCGAGAGAAAAAGGTCAATGCGCTCAGCTTGTCTGTTGCCTTCGGGAGACGGCGCCAGTCGCATAACCATCTGAAGCCTTGGCTGGAGCGCATCCGTGGACGGTTTCGGGTCGCCCCCCCATGGACCTTCCAGGGAAACGACCTGTCCCCCGTTGGGAAGCTTTTGTTCAACTCTGTTCTGGTGTTCGCTCCCGGGATTGACGATCTCCCACCACGCGGGCAGCGTTTCCGGCGAAGGGCCATCCTCCGCAGGGAAAAGAGTGAAGCGGAGGTGGTCTATAAACCAGCCCTCGAATTTTGCCCTCTCCAGCGCTTTCAGCCCCATAAGCAAGCCTTCCCAGGTCCGAGCGCCTTTAAAGGCAAGGGACCATCTCCGCGTAGACTACCAAAACCAAGTATAGGCCACTTTTACCTTTTGATCGGGTCGCTCTGCCCCTTGACTATGCATAGTGGCGTCAATCCGCGCGTCGCCCCAGGTAATCGCAAATGCCTACTCGAGCTTTTTGGCCTCCACCCCCTAGAGCAGCCAACGCGTGTACCTCGCCCCAGATAGCGAGCTCCGCGTTCTGTCATGTCCAGTGACCAACGTACTGGGAGGTTATACCTAGTTTCTGCCAGTTCTTTTTCGGCGCGGTGACTACATCTTAACAGCCATCAGAGCATGGGTCTTTCGTTTACAACCGAAAACATCAGTCGCTTCGTGCAAGTGCCTTATGGGCTAGTCAAGGAGGTGCGTAGGCGGTTTGGTTTGAAGCTAAATTGTCACTCGCCCCGTCCCGCAATAAAGCGCACAGTTTTATCTAGCAGGATCGTCGTTCTGCCATCCACGCGGGCGGCAACGACGAGGCGACGCTGTCGCACTCTTGCCTCCGCCGATCGATTGAGCTCGCCGAAGGCGATCTTGAACTCGTGATGGAATCGAGCGCCGGGAGCAAGGCGGTCTAGCACTGCGAGAACCACGGAATCGCCAGGGCGATCTCGGTCTACGTAGCCGTGGGAGTGGCGCTCAGGTAGATCTTCAAGCTTGATCACCACGTCATCGAGGACCCCTAGGCCTTCGTTTGCAACCTGCAGTGAATAACACACGCTGCCGTCCTGCCCTTTTGTGCTATGTACGCAGTTCTCGCATTCGGGGTCGCGCTGAGCGTTCCCCTCCAGCATGACTCGCACTTTAAAAAGGTCGTTGGTCCCACCTTCGAGTTCAACAATCTGATCTTGTTTCATGGTCCTACTTTAAGTAAAAGGCGCAGGGCGTCGGGTACTCGCGAGTGCGTAAAGAGCGAGGGCCCTCCGCCACGACCAGCTACCGAGCGGAACCCACGCTGGGGCGGGTGAGAAACCGATCAATCCCTACACGCTTACAGTGACAGATGAACTTCAGCCCCGTTACCAGCAGCCACCCGCGGCAACGGCCCTTGATGGTTCTGTTGACATCTTCAGCACGGGAGCAGGTTTCGCAGCCGGATCGTCCTTCGGCCGGTCGTGTTTCGCGCCCCTGCGAGCTTCCGTCGAGCACGGACGGAAAGCTCCGGGCGGGCCCATTCCGTGTCGGCGGGGGAGAGGTCGGCCCCGTGGCGGCTGTTCGCCGGCTCACTCCGGCAACCAATCGCCAGGCGGATGCTGGCTTTTTAGGTAGTAAGAAACAACGCTTCAAAAAGTTGCACCTGAAGGACCCTGCGGGTTGACTGAATGACTCATTCAGTTATATACTCCTCACATGTCCGCCCCGAATACCGAAGAACGCTTGCAAGCCCTGATCGAAAGCGCGACCAGGATCTTTCAGCAAAAGGGCTATCACCGTGCAGGCATGGCCGACATCGCCCGTGATATGGGCGTCGCGCCGGGCACGCTCTACCTCTACGTCGAAAGCAAAGAAGCCCTTTTCGACCTGGTCATCCGTTTCCACTGGCTCGACGAACGGATCGTTCCCGAGCAGCTCCCCCTGCCCACGCCACCGCCCGGACGCACCCTCGAACGCTTGCACACCCGGATGGCCGAGCTCTCCCGCCTGCCTGCCCTGGAAGCCGAGGCCTCCCCCGCCGCCCTGAAACGGGTCCTGGAAGAAATCTTTGACCGGGTCTGGCGACATCGAGAAGGAATCTTGCTCATCGAACGCTCCGCCCAGGACTGGCCTGAGCTCGCGGATCTCTTCTATCTCCGATTCCGCGCTCGCGTTCTGGCCCAACTCACGGCATTTTTCGAGCGTCTGTCGCGCGAGCGCTGGTGGCCGGAAAGGACGCGCCCCAGCATTGCCGCCCGCTTCGTCATCGAAACCATCGCCTGGTTCGCGATGCACCGTTACCGCGATCGGGTGCCGATGACCGAGGACGACGCCGAAATCCACGATTCGGTGATTGGTTTGCTGGTTCGCGCGCTGGGTCCCCGGGAACCCTAGCGTGCGCCTTCCAATGTTTCCGCGCCTTAAATTCTCTCAGAGCGCCGAGTGGGTCCGCGGAGACTTCGCTTGTCTCTGGCTGGGCCAGACCGTGAGCTGGTTCGGCGACAGCTTTTTTCTTCTCGCCATGCTCTGGCTGGTACTCGACCTCACCGGCTCGCGCGCCATGCTGGGGATCGTGGCCGCGGCCCGCACCCTGCCTTCATTGCTGGGTGTGGCGAGCGGGGTTCTCGTCGATCGCTGGGACAGAAGGCGAACGATGCTCGTAAGCGACATCCTGAGAGCCCTGATCGTCGCCACCGTCCCTGCGCTCTCCTGGCTGGGCATGCTCGCAACGTGGCAGCTCCCGATCATCGCTTTCGCCCTGGGCGTTGTCTCAATCGTCTTTGACCCTGCCAGGCAGGTGATCATGCCCGAGCTCCTTAGCGATCGCGCCCTGGTCTCCGCTAACGCGCTGATGTCGGTCTCGCGACAGCTGGCCGGGGCAATCGGTTTCGCGCTCGGCGGCATCGCTCTGGCTGCCCTGGGTACCCAGCCCCTTTTTCTGGTCGACGCGGCCACCTTCCTCGTTTCGGCGCTCCTGCTTTGGCGAATGCGCCACGTGAGTACGGCCGCCAAAAGGGACGGTTCCGCTTCCGGGTTCATCGAGGATGCCTCGCGGGGGTTGCGTTTCATCGCCTCGGATCCGGCCCTGGTCCGCATCCTTCCCCTGATCCTGGGCATGAACCTGGTTGTCGTCCCTCTTTTTGTGCTGATGCCAGGGTGGGTCTCGGACGTCTTGCGGCAGGGGCCCCGTACCTTCGGTTTCATCGAGACCGCCCAGCTCCTGGGCATGCTGGCGGGATCCCTGGGTGCCTTCGTCTCCGGGGATCGGGGGCAGCGTGCAGGGTTTGTATTCGGCGCACTCCTGATCCAGGGGTTGTCGCTCGTCGCCTTTTCCCAGAGCAGGAACGTCGCGGCCTCGCTCTCGAGCCTCTTCGTCTTCGGGGCCACCGACGCCCTGGTCATGATCACCTTCACGGCTTACCTGCAAAGAACGATCCCGGCGGAAATCCGTGGGAAGGTGTTCGGCGTGGTCGAAGCCGTGACCCAGGCGCTGACGCCGGCCGGTCAGGCACTTGGCGGACTCCTCGGCACCTATTTACCTTTGCCCGGAATCTACGGCGGCGTCGCCGGGCTCCGCCTCGCGGGAACGGCACTGCTCTGGCTCTCGCGCCCGGTCAGACAGGCCCTCGACAATGACGCCCGATCAGGGCCGGCGAGGGCGTGATCCATGACCGAACGAGGAAGCTGAGACATCGGGACACGAAGCTCGCGCCAGTTCCACCCTCCCAAGGTCAAGTTCAGCTCGCAGCTTTTCGGCTCGGGAAAACACTGGTTTAAAGACCGCCTATCCAGGGTGGTTGGTGATCAACGGGGTGTGGCCGGCACCTAGCTGTTTGAGGATCTGGGCGCCGGTTAGGCCGTCGGTGAGGATCCGCTGGAGGCTCGTGGCGTCGGACCACCGGCGGTTTTCCGCACGGCAGCGTAGCGCTCAGCGTAGACCGCCTCTGGGATGGCCAGCGGGTCCCTCGCGTGGGGCTCCAGAATTTAACGGTCACCTCGTCGTACCGGTCGTTCGGCTTCATGCCGGGCGCCTTGGTGAACGGGCTGACCCGGTACCGGCTGCTCATGGTAGCAGGGCTGAGACTGCAGTCCCTCACCCAACCGGCAAGATCCATGAAAGGTTAAAAAACAAACAGAGGCCTTCTTAACCGGGGGACCCGCTACCGCGATCCCACGCCCGGGCCCGGAGTTCCTCGTAGTGGGCGTTCACCCTGTGAAACCAGTGGTCCATGTCCGGGGGATCAAGCCCCGCATCCTTCGCCATCGACCGGAACTCCTGCCGCCAGCTCTTCGGCGGTCCGGGAAGCGTCTGCCAGGGAGTTTCTCCGTTGAAGGCGTAGACCTCCTCGACCGCGGCCACAAGGTCGGCAGGGCGGACCCTGCCAGGAAGCTCAAGGATCAGCACCGCGAGGTCAACGAGGTCTTTCACCCGACTACGGAACTGGCGCTCGCGCGCGTACGCGTGGAGCTTGTTCGCGTACTGCCACGCTAGGGGGGCCATGAGGACCTCGGGCGGATTGATCCCGGCAAAAGCCAGAGCTGCCGGCAAGCGCACCCGGACCGGCTCCACCGGTGCCCGCTCGAGGAGGTGAACGTCGAGCACCACCTTCTCGAAGTTGACGCCACCGACCCGGGCGATCAAAGTAAAGCGCTGAACCCGTCCCGCTGAGACGGCCCGCTTCAGCTCGACCCGGAAGGAAAAACCATCTTCGATCTCTCGCTCAGCAATCTCTTGAAGCGCGTCCAGGAGGTCCGGCACCGGGTTCCAGGCCTCCAGATCCAGGTCCTGGGTTGGGCGGCGGGTGTTCGCGAGCGTCGAAAGGGCAAAGGCCCCGGTCACGACCAGCCCCCGAGTGGCGCCGGCGCTGAGGCGGGCGAGAAAGCGCTCAATGGCAACGCGCTTACGGAGATAGCTGAGCGGCAGCCCGGTTTCCAATGACTCCTTGCGGAGCCGGTCCTTGATTGCCCGGTTTAAGTCTTCCGGGCGGGCGTACTTCACGCCGGGATCGGCCCCCAATCGGTCGTGCCTAGCGCCCGTGCAAGCCGCCGCCGGGCACGGACGGAAAGCCCCGGGAGGGCTTCCTCGAGGCGACGGCGTCGCACCAGGCCCCGCTCGAGGGCCTGCCGGACCGCGAGCTCGAGCTGCTCCTGGGGGACCCTGCTGGTCCGCGCCACATCGAGCAGTGTGCGGAACGGCGTGGTGACCTTGAAGCCGGGCCGGGCCTCGACGTCGGCGGGGGCGAGGTCAGCCCGGTGGAGGACGACTCCCCGCGGGGCCCGCCTTGCGAAGCCCCTGGGAACGGTCAGGTGGTAGCGGTCGGGAAGGAGATCGGACAGGCCGTGGATCACCAGGGCCGTCTCATAGGAAAACGCCACCGGTCCAATAGGGTTCGAAGCCCAGAGCCAGATCCGGATCAGGTCCTCGTCGGGGGAAAAGGGCGCGAAGGCGAGTCGGTAGATCCCCCTGCCGAGGCGCTCCCACCGGCCGGTTCGAACCCGGTAAAAGGCCTCCTTGGGACCGAGGCCAAAGCGCCTGGCCTGATCGAGGGTGAAGAGGCCGCCCTGCTCGAGAGCGAGGCGGTAGAGATCCTTTTCCCGGGGAGCAAGTCGCATAACCGCATCGTACAGGCAAGCATTCAGATGTGCAATGATAAATAGCTCGTCTTAGGATTCACAGCCCATCAAGTGTAACGCCGCCTCCCCCGGTCCAGACCGCCCGCAGCGGAGACCACGAGCAGGTACGCGATAAGAACCGCGGTCACCGGACGCCTGCCTTCCGCATCCCTTGCCCGCACGGATCCGTGCGGATGGGATTCCCCTAGAACTGGCAGGCTTTGGCCTTTTGGCCAAGCCGTGGATGTTGGTGGCTCACTGCTTTCCCGGCACGTAGATCTTCAATTCCGGGAAGTAGCGCTCATAAAACCATCCGTCCAGCGTTGCAATCACTGGCGTGAACCCCGCCCCCGGCTGCAGGAGCGCCTGGGCCCCGATGAGAAAGTCCGCGAGGATCCGCCTCGGCTGTCCACCCCCGGACTTCCTGCGGTTTTCGGCGTACCGGGCAAAGCGCTCGGCGGCGAGTTCCCAGACAGAGGCGCCTTCCAGGCCCGAGAAGACCGGTCGGAGCCGGAAGGCCTCAAGGAATCGCCGCACCACCTCGGCGTGGGGGATGGCGAGCAGTTCGGCGTAGACCGCCGCCGGGAGGACCAGGGGATCGGCAGCATGTTCATCCAGAAACTCCACCGCGGCCTCGTGGAGAGCGTCTTTCGGGTCGATGGCGGCGATGACCACGTTGGTGTCGAGGTTGATAACCTCATTCGGCATCGTCGTCCCCGCTGCGAAGCTCGCGGACGTAGGCGGCCGCGTCGTGACCGGTAGCCTCTCCGAGTTCTTTGAGCGCTTCGGGTTGCTCGGCTTCGAGCCGTTTCAAGAGCTCGCGGATCGGGGGCCGCTTCAGACGGAGGACGATCCGCCCGCCCTCGACCTCGACCTCGAGTCGGTCTCCCGGCTTGATACCGAGCGCCCTGCGCACCTCGGCGGGCAGGGTGATCTGGTAGCGGCTGCTCACGGTGGTACTGGGCATACCTTGAGTGTAAAGCATCATCTGCTTTGGGGTCTGTTACGTACAATGCCCGCTTGCAGCCGGTTTTAAAAGCTCACTAATGTCCCTTAGTGAGCTTTTCGGCTAAAATGTCCCTGTGCTCAGGCCGTTGCCCAACTACGAGGATCCGACCAAGCGCCGGCTCGAGGCGGTGCGGGCGGCGGCGGAGCGGGATGTCGAAAGTCTGTTGCAGCTTTTGGCCTATTTCCTCTTATATAAGAGCCGGAAGCGCTCCCGCACCAGTCTCAACACCTACAAGCTCTACGGCCTCGGGGTACGGGACTGGATGAGCTGGGCCTGGCCCGAGGGCTCGCCCGGGCCCCGGGTGCCGATCCTGAAGGCTAGTGCCGATGACGTGGACCGCTGGGTCTCCGAGCTCTTAAGTGAAGGTGGTCACTTGCGCGAAAACCCCGAGGCGCTGAGGCCGGCGACGGTGGCGGCTTACCTTGCGGGGCTCCGGGCGTTTTACAGGGCCCTGGTCTGGGCCCGGGCGGTGGAAAAGAACCCGGCCCTCGAGGTCGCCCCGCCCCGGGACCCCACGCCGCGGGGCGAACGGCGGCCGGCTTTGCCGCTGGCTATATATAGAAGGTTGTTAGGTTTGCTTCCGCTCACTGATCCTGAGTGTCTCCGGGACAGGGTGGTCGTCCGCCTGATGGGCGACGTCGGGCTCCGCGTCTCCGAGGTCGAGGGCCTGGATGTATCCGACTTCGACCCCCTCGAGGAGGAGGTCCACGTCCGTGAGGGCAAGGGGGGCAAGGCCCGGACCGTTCCCCTCCCCCACGACCTGGTGGTGGAACTCCTGGAGTGGCTGAGGGTGCGCTCCACCTTCGCCGCCCCCCGCGAGGAGGCCCTCTTCGTGAACCTCGGGGGCCGGAAGGCCCGGGGGCAGCGCCTCAAGGCCTGGACGATCCGCAAGCGGCTTGCCGCCTACTACCGCGAGCTCGGGGTACCTGAGCGTTACCACGGGCCCCATAGCCTCCGACACCTGGCCGGGACCCGCCTCTACCGCGCCACCGGGGACCTCTACGTGGTGGCGGCGCTGCTGGGGCACTCGGATGTCAGCACCAGCCAGGTGTACGCGAAGATGGACCGGTCGCGTCTCAGGGAAGCGGTGCAGCGGTTGGGGACATAGCTTCGTCGTTTTCCATCCTCAAGCCGAGCGTGGACTCAGTTCGATTTTCTTCTCGCAGACTATGAGGAGCATTGCGCTCTTCAAGTCCCTTGCCCATCTTCAGGCACGGCTCTGCAGTTAGTAATCCTTACTGCAAAGTAAGCTGGATCCAACCGAGTTAAAAAATATTGACATATCAAAAATTTTTTGATACCCTTGTCCCAACTTATCCAAGCGCCAAGCGTCCAATCAGTGACATCCACCCAAACCTGTAGCCGTACGGCCAATACGTTAGCAATGAGTGTGCTTCCCGGAGCGAATGCTTAGGAGGAGGGTTCTTATGGGACTTGGTGAGAAGATTCGCGCTCGCAGAAGACAACTTGGATTGACGTTGCAGGAGGTTGGGAAACGCGCTGGCCTATCTGCTGCTTTCCTGTCACAAGTTGAACGCAACCTAGCTACCCCTTCGATGTCATCCCTAGTCAGCCTTTCCCGGGCGCTTGATGTCAGCATCGAGTACTTTATTGACCCCCCTCCAGAGCATGACAGTGTCCGCAAACGCGAGGAAATGCGTTTTTTTACACTCGACGGTTCGAAGGTTCAATACGCTCGCTTGAGTGGGTCGCTTGCGGAGCAGAAACTTGACGCCGTGTTTGTGCGTATTCCACCTGGCTACTCATCCGAGTCAATACGACACGCGGGCGAGGAATTCGTTTACATACTCAAAGGCCATCTCAAAATCAAAATCGGCTCCAAAGAATATCTGTTGGGTCCCGGTGACAGCGCTCACTTCAACTCAAGTGAGCGGCATCGGTGGGGAAGCGTTGGTGATGAGGAGGTCGAGCTGGTGTGGGTCGGCACTCCTCCCCTGTTCCGATGAGGCTGTGGTGAAAGGAGGAATGGGATGCGTGTAGCAACGGATGTAGGTGGGACTTTTACCGACTTGGTTTACTACGACGAGGAGACCGGAGCCTTTGGCGTCGTAAAAAGCGACACGACACCACCACATTTTGAAGAGGGTGTTATGAATGCTGTTCACAGAGCCGGCCTTAGCCTAGGATCAATAGACTTCTTCGCACACGGAACGACCGTTGTGATTAACGCGTTGACAGAGCGAAAAGGGGTCAAGACCGGGCTCATAACGACTAAGGGATTCCGGGACGTACTGGAAATTGCCCGCGGCAATCGTCCTGACCTCTATAATTTTTATTTCAAAAAACCAAAACCCTTTGTGCCTCGATACTTACGCAGGGAAGTAAATGAGCGTATCAGCTATAAAGGGGAGGTTCTGATTCCCCTTAACGTCGAGGAAATTGAGCCAATCGTGGAGTTCTTCAAAAAAGAAGGCGTTGAGGCCATTGCCATCTGCTTCCTACACTCCTACGCCAATCCTGTTCACGAAATTGAAGCCGTAAACGCAGTACGGGAGTTGTGGCCAGATGTTTCCGCCATTGCCTCACACCAAATCACGCGGGAATGGCGGGAATACGAACGAACGAACACCACAGTGTTATCAGCTTACGTTCATCCCATTGCAAGCACCTACCTTGATTCTCTTAACCGGCGACTTCGCGACGAGGGATTTAAAGGCCGCTTCTTTGCCATGCAATCGAACGGCGGCATTGCTACCGCTCAGGGTGCAAAAAACAACCCCATTGCAATGGTTGAATCAGGGCCTGCAAGCGGTGTGCTCGGTGCAATCGCCCTCGGAAGGCTGATCGAGGAACCGAACATCATTGCCCTCGACATCGGTGGAACAACAGCGAAATGTTCTCTGGTGGAAAACGGGCAGGCGCGCATCACCACCGAGTACAAGATCGAGTGGTCTCGCACCAACCCTGGTTATCCGATTAAGACGCCAGTGATCGACATTGTAGAAATCGGCAATGGTGGTGGAAGTATCGCCTGGATAGACGAGGGGGGTAGCCTTCACGTAGGTCCGCAAAGCGCGGGCGCGGTACCTGGGCCAGCAGCCTACGGCCGGGGAGGGACAAAGCCAACGACGACGGACGCTAATTTGATCGCCGGTCGCATTAATCCTGAATATTTCTTTGGCGGTGAGATTACCCCCGACATGGATAATGTACGTCGGGCGTTTCAACCGCTTGCTGACACGCTTGGGACCAGCATTGAAGAGGTTGCCCGAGGCGTGATTCGGCTTGCCAACGCCAACATGGTCAACGCCCTCAAGCTTGTCTCACTAAACCGCGGTTACGACCCACGGGACTTCACGTTGGTAGCCTTCGGGGGCGGCGGCGCTATGCACGCGACCGCTCTCGCAGCAGAGCTGAATATTCCTAAAGTTATCATCCCCATCCACCCCGCGGTTTTCTCCGCATGGGGAATGCTTCTGACCGACTTGCGGCGCGACTACATTCTGACTCGAGTAACGCGCCTCGATGTTATTGATCCCCAACAGGTGCACGAGATCTTTAGCGGACTCGAGCAGCAAGCCAGCCGGGAATTTGCCGAAGACGGGGTAAGTGCAGACCAGCTCGTTTTCCAACGATATGCTGATATGCGTTATCTGGGACAAGAGCACACGGTCAAAGTGCCTTTCCCAGCGGGCACTGTAGGATCCGAGGAAATCTCCAGCGCCATTCAACGCTTCCATGAAGCGCACGAGCGAGAATACACTTTCCGGCTCGATTCACCTGTGGAGCTCGTGAACTACCACCTCGTGGCCTTTGGGCAGGTGTCGAAACCCAAGATCGCCAAAATTAAGGCTCTTGGCCGGAAGGAAAACGAAGCACGGAAAGGCTTCCGCGAGGTCGACTTTGACACCCACGGCGTACAACAAGCGGCCGTCTACGACCGATCATTACTTGAACCCGGAATGGTTGTGGCGGGTCCAGCCGTGATCGAGGAACCTGCAACGGTCACGGTAGTCTTCCCAGGCCAGCGAGTGGAGGTCGACGAGTACGGAAACCTCCACATCTATCTGAAGTGAGGAAGGGGCAAGGGTCATGACTGCACAACCAGTAGATCCTTTCACAATCGAAATTATCAAGAACGCGCTGGTGGCAATCGGCGATGAGATGTTCTACGCCCTCCAGCGGACCAGCAAAAGCACAATCATCTACGAAACTTTGGACTACGGAGTAGGCATCACAGATGCCCGAGGACGCCTCATTGCCCAAGGCAATGGCGTACCGCTCTTCATCGCTACCCTAGATGCTGCGGTAAATGCGGTTCGCGAGAAGTTCGAGGCCGAAGGCAGCTTGCACCCCGGCGACATCTTCATCACCAACGACCCTTACGGCGGCGGCGGAACTCACCTCTCCGACGTCTCCCTCATCATGCCCGTCTTCTACGAAGGTGAGCTTGTGGCCTTCGTCGCCAACAAAGCCCACTGGACCGAAGTCGGCGGCAAAGACCCCGGCAGCTGGACCACCGATGCCACCGAAGTCTTCCAAGAAGGGCTCCAGTTCCCCAACGTTAAGCTCTTCGACCGCGGCAAGCCTAACCAGGCCCTCCTCGACCTCATCGCCGCCAACGTGCGCCTGCCTGACATGACCCTCGGCGACCTTTGGGCTGGGGTGGCCGCACTCCGGGTGGGCGAACGTCGCTTCCTCGACCTTTGCCGCAAATACGGCAAAGAAACTGTCCTCACCGCCGTAGACAAGCTCCTTGACTACGGCGAGGAAATGACTCGCTTGGAACTGGCTAAGCTGCCCAAGGGAACCTTCGAGGCAGAGGATTGGATCGACGACGACGGCATCGGCAACGGCCCCTTCAAGGTCAAGGTCAAGGTGACCATCACCGACGATCAGTTCATCGCCGACTACACAGGAAGCCATCCTCAGGTGCCGGGGCCGATTAACAATACCTGGACCGGCCTCGCCTCGGCCGTACGCGCGGTCTTCAAAGCTCTAACAAACCCTTCAATTCCTGCCAACGAAGGATGCTTCCGGCCGATCAAAGTAATCTGTCCCAATGCCACGGTTTTTACCGCGGAACGCCCGGCCCCCGTCTCCACCTACTGGGAAACAATGCTGTACGCCACCGACCTCATTTGGAAGGCTTTGGCGCCCCACGTGCCGGACCGCTTGCCCGCAGGTCACCTGCTCTCGGTGTGCGGCACAGTGCTCTCAGGTGTTCACCCCGATACCGGCGAGTTCTTCCTCCTCGTAGAACCTCTCGTGGGTGGCTGGGGTGCCGGACACGATAAGGATGGAGAGAGCGGCCAGTTCTGCGTGGGAGACGGCGAGACCTACAACATCCCCGTGGAAGTCACCGAAACCCGCTATGGCGTATTGGTCGAGCAGTACGCCTTCCACAACGAGGACGGCGGCGCCGGGGAGTACCGCGGTGGAAAGGGGGTGGTGCTGGACTACCGGATTGTGGCAGACGAAGCCTACCTTACCGGCACCTTCGGTCGGCACAAGTTCTTGCCCTGGGGCATGAACGGAGGACAGGAAGGCTCCCGCAACTACATCAAGGTAATCCGCAAAGACGGAAAGGAAGAAGTCTACGGCAAGGTTGCGCGGCTGCGGCTGGAAAAAGGAGACCTGGTCCGGCTCGTCACCGCTACCGGGGGCGGCTACGGTAATCCCAAGAACCGTCCGCGGGAAAAGGTGCTGGAAGATCTCAAAAACGAGTACATCACCAAAGAACAGGCCGAAAAGTACTACGGGGTGCGAGGAGTAGGGAGCGCTCGAAATGAGAGTTTATAAGGTAAGCTTCCCATCATCAGGCGAACTGGTGTCCTCGCTCGTGGCGCTCCCAGAGTTACCTTCTGCAGCGCTGAGGGTTGGTGTGGCTCGCATTCCCGTTGGAGTGAGGGTGCCAGACGAAGGGTACTCGTCGCATAGAGCCCACGAGCTGTCACTCCTTCTAAGGGGTGTGCTGCAAGTTGAGTCTGGGGGACAAAAGCACCTGGTTCAAGCGGGTGAACTGACGCTAATTCCTGCCGGCGAAGCACATTCAGCTCTCGCGGTCGGTAAAGAGGATGTTGAACTCCTTTGGATCTGGTTCGGTGAGGACGAGCAGGCCCTCTCCTAAAGGCTCGGGGGTTGTGATGGGAAGGAAAATCCTTTGGATCAATCCGGTCGGCACAGACGATTTTGATGAGGTAATGCGTGAGCTCTTTGAACAAGAAAAGATGCCCGACACAGAAGTTGAAGTTCGTTCGCTAGAGCGGGGGCCACACCATCTGGAATATCACTACTATGGCGCCTTAGTCCTACCCGACACCCTTCACATGCTGCGTGAGGCCGAGCAAGAAGGATTCGACGCTGCTGTGGTGGGGTGTTTCTACGACCCTGGCCTGAAAGAATCCCGCGAGGTCGTTGACAACATGCCAGTGGTCTTTCCTGCGGAAACCTGCATATACCTCGCAGCAACCATGGCTGACAAGTTCTCAATTTTGGTGGGCCGTCGGAAGTGGATTCCTGCCATGCGCGAAAACGTGGAGCGCTACGGAATGGCTCACAAGCTTGCCTCATTCAAAGAGCTGTGTATGGGTGTACACGACTTTCAAAGAAATCCTTCTGAGACCGAGCGGCGCATGGTTTCTCTGGCACGAGAGGCAGTGGAGCAAGACGGTGCGGAGGCAATCATCCTGGGGTGCACGATTGAATTTGGCTTTTTCCGAACACTGCAAGAAGAACTGGGCGTACCAGTCCTTGATGCCACAGTCACCCCATTCAAGTTTGCGGAGTTCAAAGCAGAGCTCAAACAGCGGTATGGATGGGCGGCGAGCAAAATTGGGGGGTTCCAAACACCGAGCGGCAAGGAGATCTACGGGTGGGGTCTGCATGAGTTGTATCCCGGCGTGAAGGGGGTGTGGACAGAGGCTGAAGACGGAAATCCTACTGCAGGTACGGCTTGCAATCCTTTTTCCACAGGGTGAAGAAGGCTTCAATAGCAGACCTGGATTCGGAAGAAAGGAGGGAGGTTTCTCATGAGCAGTGGCGCTCGGTGGTTGTTGGGAATCGTATTCGTGGTGCTGCTGGGGTGGGCTTTCGCCCAAGAACGGGTGCTCCGATTGGACGAGGTGGCCGTAGGCGAGCTCGATCCCGCTAAGGCGACAGACTACGCCGACTCAATGCTAATGTTCAATGTCTACGACACGTTGGTATACCCCGACCCGAAGGAGGGGGTTAGACCGCATCTTGCTGAGAGGTGGTCAGTCTCACCTGACGGAAAGGTTTATACCTTTACCCTGCGCAAGGGAGTCAAGTTCCATGACGGGAGCGAGGTAACTGCAGAGGACGTGGTCTTTTCGCTCGAGCGGATGCAAGCACTCGGCCAAGGGTACTCTTACCTCTTTAAGGGCTGGGTGAGTTCCGCCAAAGCACTGGGCAAGTATAGCGTGGAGTTTACATTGTCCAAGCCTTATGCCCCCTTCCTCGCTTCGCTTGTAAGGCTTCCTATCGTTAACAAAGACCTCGTTCTGAAAAACATTCAGCCGGGAGACTACGGAGATCTTGGCGACTATGGCCAGGCTTTCCTCTCAGCCAACGACGCAGGATCAGGGCCCTACATGGTGGTTTCTCACAACCCGCAGGAGCTCACCGTATTGCGCAAGTTTGGCGATTACTTCCTCGGTTTCGCACCTAAGGCTCCAGATGTCGTGCGGCTGCGCTACTCCCTTGAGCCCTCGACTGTGCGTACGCTGATGGTACGGCGCGAGCATGAGATCACCAGCCAGTGGCTCCCGCCTGAGATCCTGAGGGCCTTGGCAAAGAAGAAGGGCATTGATTTGATTACAGAAGGGGGACAAGGGAACTTCTTCATGAAACTTAACACCAAGCGACCCCCAACCGACGATTTGCACTTTCGTCGGGCAATGGCCTTGGCTTTTGACTATGACGCGCTTTTGAGCATCCTGAAGATCACTGATAAGGTAGCGGCTGGGAAGCGTGCCCGTGGGCCATTGCCGGAGGGATTCCCAGGGTTCGATGTGACCTTGCCAATACCCCGCCGCGATCTAAAGGCCGCCAAGGCTGAGCTCGCACAGTCGAAGTACGATCCGTCACAGTACACCATTGAGATCGGCTGGGTCGCGGAAGTGCCTTTTGAAGAAAAGGTTGCACTTCTTTTCCAGCAGAATATGGCTGAAATCGGCATCAAGGTCAATGTTGTTAAGGTTCCGTGGGCGCTGATGACCGAACGCGCGTCTAAACCTGAGACTACGCCTCACGTTAGCCTGATCTATGTTTCTGCAGCGTTCCCGGATCCGGACGCCTTGCTCTACAACATGTACCACTCCAAAGCTGCAGGCACCTGGCTATCAATGGAGTGGCTCCAGGATCCTGAAATCGACCGATTGCTGGATGCTGCTCGCACCGAGACTGATCAACAACAGCGACTTCGTTTGTACAAGCAGATCCAAAAGCGAATCGTAGAGCTACAACCCGATATTTTCGGCTACGAACAAGTAGCTGTGTTCGCCAAGCAAGATTATGTCCACGTTCCAACACTCGAGGATCCTGGGAAGACCGTAGCTGTCACCGGAGCGAACTGGAGTTTCCGCTTGATTGAAGTAGATCGGTAAGCAGTCGGGTAGGTGGTGGTATTTCCATACCACCACCTACCCCACTTAGGTGGAGGCGATATGAGCCTTGGGCGCTACTTACTGAATCGTCTGATCGCTGCGCTAGCAGTACTACTGGGCGTTTCCATCTTGATTTTCCTTATAGCGCGTGTTATCCCAGGAGATCCTGCTCGGATTGCCCTAGGACCAATGGCCACTGAAGAACAGGTGCAACAGCTCCGAGAGCGCCTGCACCTCAACGATCCCCTACCAGTCCAGTACTGGGAGTTCCTCAAGGGGCTGAGCCGGGGAGACTTGGGCATCTCACTATATACAAACCGCTCCGTAACCACAGACCTCAAAGAGTTCTTTCCCGCCACCTTGGAACTGGTCCTGGCCGCGGGTCTTCTGATGGTTTTTATCGGCGTGCCGCTCGGCATCGTAGCAGCGCGGTTCCGCGACCGCTGGGTTGATAACGGTACTCGCATCTTCGCTCTTTTGGGGGTGGCGACACCAAGCTTTGTATGGGCCGTTTTCCTCATGCTCGTCTTCAGCTACGCTCTCGGGCTTCTGCCAGTGGCAGGACGACTCAGTGAAGGACTGCCCCCACCTAAGGCGATTACCGGCATGATATCTATCGATGCACTCATAACTGGGAACTGGGCCGTTTTTAAAGATGCGGTGGCCCATTTGGCCCTACCGGCGGTTGCCTTGGCCTTAGCAGGCATTGGTCAAGCTGCACGACTGACACGCACCAACGTGGCCGAGGCCTACCAGCAGCAGTACATCGAGATGGCCCGCGCCTTTGGTTTCAGCGAAATCACTATCGCGCTCAAATACGCACTACGGCCAGCTATGATTCCAACCCTTACCGTGCTAGGACTCGACTTTGCAGCAATGCTAGGAAACGCCTTCCTCGTTGAGGCCGTGTTTGGCTGGCCTGGGATGGCACGTTACGGCGTACAGGCGGTCCTCCACAAAGACCTCAATGCCATCACCGGCACGGTACTGGTCATCGCTGTAGTGTTCTTGGTCGTAAACACAGTGGTAGACCTTCTGGTTGCTTCTTTGAATCCCAAAATCCGGCTGCAGGGAGGGGGGTCGTGACATTCAGACGGCGTTCCAGGCTGTGGTATAAGTTCAGCCGAAATCCGCTTTCTGTCGTGGGGCTCGTGATCGTCGGGGCGATCAGTCTCGCTGCTGTGTTTGCGCCTTACGTAACCCCTTATCCCGAACATGCTGGGAGATTTGTCGACTTTGCCAACGCGTCAGCCCCGCCGAGCTGGGCACACCCTTTCGGTACCGATACGATCGGACGGGATATCTTAACTCGGATCATCTTTGGGTATCGTATATCGCTTGAGCTCGGGGTTGTCGTCCTGGCTCTGGCCGTTCCTGTTGGAGTGGTGTTGGGCCTTTTAGCCGGTTACTTTTCGGGCATTACAGAACTTGTGATCATGCGCATCACTGACGTTTTTCTGGCGATCCCGCCTCTGGTGCTCGCCTTGGCCATTATGGGCTTTCTCAAGCCGAATCTGATGAACGCCATGATCGCGGTTTCCGCCATGTGGTGGCCCTGGTACACGAGGTTGGTCTACAACATGGCCCGGTCGCTCCGCTCGGAGGGCTACGTCGTGGCGGCTGAAGTACTCGGCGCATCCTACGGACACATCCTTTTTCGTGAAATCCTGCCAAACTGCATACCATCGATTTTGACGAAGATAACTCTTGACATGGGTTTCGTGATTCTCATTGGGGCAAGCCTCAGCTTCCTTGGCCTTGGCGTACAACCCCCTACTCCGGACCTGGGCACGATGGTAGCCGACGGGGCAAAGTATTTGCCCGACCTTTGGTGGATCCCCGTGTTCCCCGGTTTGGCGATTCTCGTTGTCGTCCTTGGTTTTAACTTGCTCGGAGACGGATTGCGCGACCTACTGGACGCGGAGGTCTAACGGTGCAACCGCTGCTAAGAATCGAAAACCTGCATCTCCGCTTTCGGCTATTCGAAGGCCAAGCCCACGTGCTTAATGGAGTGAACTTGGAGGTCCGGCGTGGGGAGCGAGTCGCACTCGTTGGAGAGTCAGGTTGCGGCAAGTCCGTCACCCTGCGTATCATCTTGGGCCTACTCCAACAGAGGAACGCTGAAATTTCGGGAAGCGTACGCTTTCACCAAACAGAACTCCTCCGCCTGCCAGAGAAGAAATTGCGGGAAATTCGAGGTAGGCGGATTAGCATGATTTTCCAAGACCCGATGGCCGCCCTCAACCCTACTTTTACTATCGCTGATCAGCTAACAACGGTCATCCTACGAGGTGCCCGAGCAAAAACTCGGAGACAAGCCTACGAAATCGCCCGAACCGCGCTTCAACAAGTAGCTATCTCAGATCCAGACCGTGTATTACAAGCCTACCCCCACCAGCTAAGTGGGGGGTTGAATCAGCGAATCCTGATCGTTATGGCGCTAGTCAATAAGCCAGAACTCGTGCTCGCTGATGAACCAGGCACGGCTCTTGATGTGACTGTCCAGGAGCAAACCCTGCGGCTCATGAAGCGGTTGACTCGCGACACTGGGGCTGCAGTCCTGCTCATCACACATAATCTTGGTGTAGTCCGCGAATTCGCCGACCGAGTCTACGTCATGTACGCTGGATCGATCGTTGAGGAAGCGAGCACACGCATCCTCTTCCAAAACCCAAAGCATCCGTATACACAAGCCCTCTTGGCTTCGGTGCCCCGACTCACCGGAAAGCAGTTGCCGAAAGGAATCGACGGTATTGTTCCCGACTATACTGCACCACCGTCTGGGTGCCGATTTCATCCACGTTGTCCGTATGCCCGGGCTGAGTGCAAGTCGACACCACCGCTTATTGAATTCGAAAGCGGTCACCGGGTGGCGTGCGTGCTGTACAGGGAGGTAACTCCTAATGCATAGTCATAGTCCCCCGATTCTCGTAGTCGACAACCTTTATAAGCACTATGTTGTCAGAGACAAGATCGTAAAGGCACTCAACGGACTCACTCTCGAAATATTTCCTGGCGAAACCTTAGCCGTGGTAGGTGAGTCGGGATCTGGCAAAACCACTCTGGCCAACCTGGTACTTGGCATTGAATCACCAACGCAAGGCAAGATTCTCTTCCAAGGGCAGGTGCTAGGAACTCGGCGGTCAAGGAAGCTTCGTCGCCAAATCCAGGTAGTACAACAAAACCCCATGTCAACCCTCAATCCGCGCAGAACCATCCGGCAAAGCATAGAATTGCCACTCCGGATACACCGTCTGGTCCCAGAGCGGCAAATGCGGGATCAGGTTGCGCAGTTACTCCAAACCGTAGGCATTTCACCCAAGTACATGGACCGCTATCCCTCCGTCTTATCTGGAGGGCAAAGGCAGCGTGTGGCCATCGCACGAGCCCTGGCTGCTAAACCCAGTCTAGTCATCCTAGACGAGCCAACTTCGGCACTGGACGTTTCTGTACAGGCAAAAGTTCTTTCCCTCTTGGTTGAACTCCAGGCGCAGTTCAACTTGACCTATCTATTCATCACCCATGACTTGAGTGTTGTCCGCAACATCGCTTCCCGTGTCGCCGTCATGTACCGAGGGAAGCTAGTCGAGGCCGGTCCCACTCAGCCCCTTTACCTTGATCCCAAACACCCGTACACGCGCATGTTGTTATCCTCGATCCCGGTTGTTTCGGCTGAAGAAGAATCCCTTAAGCCCGAATGGCCGTGGGAGCAAAACATAATTGATGACATCGCTCGCACATCGAGCGGGTGCCCCTTTGCGCCGCGGTGTCCTTTTGCCGAGGAGCCGTGTTGGGATGTTGTTCCCACACTCGGGGAGGTGGAACCCAACCACCTCGTCGCGTGCCACCTACACACGGGGGTTTTGGGGGGAGGCCGAGCCGAATGAGCCTGAACTACTTCACGCTAGAGATTGTCAAGAACGCCCTGACGGCGCTAGGGGATGAGATGTTCTACGCCCTCCAGCGGACCAGCAAAAGCCCAATCATCTACGAAACCCTGGACTACGCCGTAGGGGCTACCGACGCAAAAGGTAATCTCATTACCCAGGGAAACGGAGTTACCGGTTTTTTGGGGACCTTGGATACCGCCGTCCAGGGTGTCCTCGATAAATTTGGGCGCGTGGGGGAACTCTTCCCCGGCGACATCTTCATCACCAACGACCCTTACGGCGGCGGCGGAACTCACCTCTCCGACGTCTCCCTCATCATGCCCGTCTTCTACGAAGGTGAGCTTGTGGCCTTCGTCGCCAACAAAGCCCACTGGACCGAAGTCGGCGGCAAAGACCCCGGCAGCTGGACCACCGATGCCACCGAAGTCTTCCAAGAAGGGCTCCAGTTCCCCAACGTTAAGCTCTTCGACCGCGGCAAGCCTAACCAGGCCCTCCTCGACCTCATCGCCGCCAACGTGCGCCTGCCTGACATGACCCTCGGCGACCTTTGGGCTGGGGTGGCCGCACTCCGGGTGGGCGAACGTCGCTTCCTCGACCTTTGCCGCAAATACGGCAAAGAAACTGTCCTCACCGCCGTAGACAAGCTCCTTGACTACGGCGAGGAAATGACTCGCTTGGAACTGGCTAAGCTGCCCAAGGGAACCTTCGAGGCAGAGGATTGGATCGACGACGACGGCATCGGCAACGGCCCCTTCAAGGTCAAGGTCAAGGTGACCATCACCGACGATCAGTTCATCGCCGACTACACAGGAAGCCATCCTCAGGTGCCGGGGCCGATTAACTGCACTTGGACGGGGCTTATTTCCGAAGTGCGTGCAGTGTTTAAGGCAGTCGTGGCACCGCATGTTCCGACAAACGGTGGCCTTTTTCGCCCACTCAAAATCGTATGTCCGCCGCAGACGATCTTTACTGCAGAACGCCCCGCTCCGGTTTCCACCTACTGGGAAACAAAGCGGTACGCCACCGACCTCATTTGGAAGGCTTTGGCGCCCCACGTGCCGGACCGCTTGCCCGCAGGTCACCTGCTCTCGGTGTGCGGCACAGTGCTCTCAGGTGTTCACCCCGATACCGGCGAGTTCTTCCTCCTCGTAGAACCTCTCGTGGGTGGCTGGGGTGCCGGACACGATAAGGATGGAGAGAGCGGCCAGTTCTGCGTGGGAGACGGCGAGACCTACAACATCCCCGTGGAAGTCACCGAAACCCGCTATGGCGTATTGGTCGAGCAGTACGCCTTCCACAACGAGGACGGCGGCGCCGGGGAGTACCGCGGTGGAAAGGGGGTGGTGCTGGACTACCGGATTGTGGCAGACGAAGCCTACCTTACCGGCACCTTCGGTCGGCACAAGTTCTTGCCCTGGGGCATGAACGGAGGACAGGAAGGCTCCCGCAACTACATCAAGGTAATCCGCAAAGACGGAAAGGAAGAAGTCTACGGCAAGGTTGCGCGGCTGCGGCTGGAAAAAGGAGACCTGGTCCGGCTCGTCACCGCTACCGGGGGCGGCTACGGTAATCCCAAGAACCGTCCGCGGGAAAAGGTGCTGGAAGATCTCAAAAACGAGTACATCACCAAAGAACAGGCCGAAAAGTACTACGGGGTGTGTGCTGATGGTACTCAATAAGCTCCACGAAGTTCAGGATCGGTTGAGAAGAGAAAAGATTGACGGCTGGTTGCTGTACGATTTCCGCGGTAGTAACCCGCTCGCGCTGCGGGCGGTGGAGTTGAAACCCACGCTGCTGACCCGCAGATGGTTTCTCTGGGTGCCCGCTAAGGGCAAACCGGTGGTGTTGGTCCACGGGATCGAAAGGGGCTCTTTCCCTGACCTTGGCATCGAGGTTCTCAGCTATACAGGCCGCACGAGCTTGGTGAACCAGCTCAAGGTAATGCTCCACGATGCCAAGCGCATCGCCATGGAGTACTCCCCCTTCGGCAACATCCCCTATATCTCCAAGGTCGACGCCGGAACAGTCGACCTGATCCGCTCGCTTGGCAAGGAAATCGTCAGTTCTGGGGACCTGCTGCAGTTGTTCCTCGTCTGGACCCCTGGACAACTCCAAGCGCACTATCGGGCCGCCAGGGCCCTTGCAGAAGTCAAGGATGCGACGCTGGACTTTCTACGTGAAAGGGTTGCCGAAGGGCGACCGGTGAGCGAGTATGAGACCCAGTCTTTCATGGCCCAGCGCTTTGCTGACTTGGAAATGGTGTTTGACCACCCGCCTATTGTCGCGTTTGGAGAAACAACAAGCGACCCACATTATGTGCCTGACCCGTACCACAGCAGGCTTTTGCAACCAGGCGAGCCTATCCTGTTGGATTTGTGGTGCCGTGCCGCAGAACCTGACGGCGTTTACGCTGATATCACCTGGATGGCCCACTATGGTCCGCCGAGTAGCGCGTTTCAGGATGCCTTTAACACCGTTATTGCTGCGCGGGAACGTGGGGTTGCAGTAATTCGGCAAGCGTTTGCCAGAAACGAACCGATTCAGGGCTGGGAAGTTGATCGGGTGGTTCAAAACACTATCGTCGAAGCAGGGTATGGACGTGGCTTGCTTCACCGAACAGGCCACAGCCTAGGAACCGAGTCGGCTCATGGGGAAGCGGTGCACTTGGACGACTTCGAAACTCGCGACGAGCGCACCCTGATCCCAGGAATAGCGGTCACTATTGAGCCGGGGATCTACCTTCCGGAGTTTGGCGTGCGCAGCGAAATCGATGTGTATATCGGTCCAACCGGCCCTGAAGTCACAACAGCTCAGCAGTACAAGCTGGACATTCTCGGTACGTGAATATGAAAACGAACATTAACTACTTCACGCTAGAGATTGTCAAGAACGCCCTGACGGCGCTAGGGGATGAGATGTTCTACGCCCTCCAGCGGACCAGCAAAAGCCCAATCATCTACGAAACCCTGGACTACGCCGTAGGGGCTACCGACGCAAAAGGTAATCTCATTACCCAGGGAAACGGAGTTACCGGTTTTTTGGGGACCTTGGATACCGCCGTCCAGGGTGTCCTCGATAAATTTGGGCGCGTGGGGGAACTCTTCCCCGGCGACATCTTCATCACCAACGACCCTTACGGCGGCGGCGGAACTCACCTCTCCGACGTCTCCCTCATCATGCCCGTCTTCTACGAAGGTGAGCTTGTGGCCTTCGTCGCCAACAAAGCCCACTGGACCGAAGTCGGCGGCAAAGACCCCGGCAGCTGGACCACCGATGCCACCGAAGTCTTCCAAGAAGGGCTCCAGTTCCCCAACGTTAAGCTCTTCGACCGCGGCAAGCCTAACCAGGCCCTCCTCGACCTCATCGCCGCCAACGTGCGCCTGCCTGACATGACCCTCGGCGACCTTTGGGCTGGGGTGGCCGCACTCCGGGTGGGCGAACGTCGCTTCCTCGACCTTTGCCGCAAATACGGCAAAGAAACTGTCCTCACCGCCGTAGACAAGCTCCTTGACTACGGCGAGGAAATGACTCGCTTGGAACTGGCTAAGCTGCCCAAGGGAACCTTCGAGGCAGAGGATTGGATCGACGACGACGGCATCGGCAACGGCCCCTTCAAGGTCAAGGTCAAGGTGACCATCACCGACGATCAGTTCATCGCCGACTACACAGGAAGCCATCCTCAGGTGCCGGGGCCGATTAACGGAACATGGCCCGGTTTGGTGTCAAGCGTCCGGTCGATATTCAAAGCTTTAACAAACCCAGCAATACCTGCTAACGGCGGTGCTTTTCGGTTGCTCCAGATTATTTGCCCAAGCGGAACCATCTTTACAGCTGAGCAGCCAGCGCCAGTATCCACATATTGGGAGACCCTAGAATACGCCACCGACCTCATTTGGAAGGCTTTGGCGCCCCACGTGCCGGACCGCTTGCCCGCAGGTCACCTGCTCTCGGTGTGCGGCACAGTGCTCTCAGGTGTTCACCCCGATACCGGCGAGTTCTTCCTCCTCGTAGAACCTCTCGTGGGTGGCTGGGGTGCCGGACACGATAAGGATGGAGAGAGCGGCCAGTTCTGCGTGGGAGACGGCGAGACCTACAACATCCCCGTGGAAGTCACCGAAACCCGCTATGGCGTATTGGTCGAGCAGTACGCCTTCCACAACGAGGACGGCGGCGCCGGGGAGTACCGCGGTGGAAAGGGGGTGGTGCTGGACTACCGGATTGTGGCAGACGAAGCCTACCTTACCGGCACCTTCGGTCGGCACAAGTTCTTGCCCTGGGGCATGAACGGAGGACAGGAAGGCTCCCGCAACTACATCAAGGTAATCCGCAAAGACGGAAAGGAAGAAGTCTACGGCAAGGTTGCGCGGCTGCGGCTGGAAAAAGGAGACCTGGTCCGGCTCGTCACCGCTACCGGGGGCGGCTACGGTAATCCCAAGAACCGTCCGCGGGAAAAGGTGCTGGAAGATCTCAAAAACGAGTACATCACCAAAGAACAGGCCGAAAAGTACTACGGGGTGTGTGCTGATGGTACTCAATAATCAGTAGCGCCTCGCCAAAACGAGCCACTTTGGCCCTCTTCGACTCCGCAACCTCTAGGTGGGCGTAGCTGGGGCCTGGTGCAAGCGCCAGCTGCTGCAGAAAAACGACTCTCGCATGAGGTTCGGTGCGGCCCATAAGGGTCGGTGATCTTTTCACTCCTCAGTTTCTCCTTCTTTAAGCCCAGGCAAGAACGCTCAGTGTGTAGGGGCGCTTCGAGCGAAAAGGCCCGTGCGATTGCACCGGATCTTGGGCAGGCGCCGTGCTAGCCTCAAGTTAAGGGCCTGGTCACGCTAAGCATCAACGGGAGCACACAAGATCCTGAGGTGGCGAATATGGCACGCACGAGGAACAGCTCAACGACCAACAACGGGGCTAACCTTGGCTTCGAGGCAGAGCTTTGGCAGACGGCGAACGCGTTGCGCGGCAGTATGGACGCCGCGGAATACAAGCATGTCGTCCTCGGACTGGTTTTCCTTAAGTACATCTCCGACGCCTTCGAAGAACACCGCCGGAAGCTGGAAGCCGAGATCTCCGAAGGCGCCGACCCCGAGGACCCGGACGAGTACCGGGCCGTAAACGTCTTCTGGGTGCCGCCTGAAGCAAGGTGGGCGCGACTTCAGCAGGCCGCAAAACAGCCCAACATTGATCAGATCGTGGACGAGGCCATGGAGGCCGTGGAGCGAGACAACCCCTCTCTAAAGGGGGTGCTCCCTAAAGACTACGCCCGACCCTCTCTGGACAAGCGCCGCTTGGGTGAACTCATCGATTTGATTTCAAACATCCGCGTAGGGGACGCCGAGGCTCGGGCTAAGGACGTACTGGGACGTGTCTACGAGTACTTCCTGGGGCAGTTTGCGAGCGCCGAGGGTCGCAAGGGCGGGGAGTTTTACACGCCGGCCTCCGTGGTCCGGCTGCTGGTGGAAATGTTGGAGCCCTTCAAAGGGCGGGTCTACGACCCGTGCTGTGGCTCCGGGGGGATGTTTGTTCAGTCAGTGCGCTTCGTTGAGGCCCACGCCACCGGAAACGGCAACGGGGGCCGCGCCCGCGCTCAAATCAGCATCTACGGCCAGGAGCTCAACTACACTACCTGGCGCCTGGCCAAGATGAACCTGGCCATTCGCGGCATCGACGGCAAGATCGAGCAAGGCGACACCTTCCACAATGACCGCGTTCCAGACCTCAAGGCCGACTACATCCTGGCCAATCCTCCGTTCAACATGAAAAACTGGGGCGGCGAGCGCCTACGGGAGGACAAGCGCTGGAAGTTCGGTGTTCCTCCCGCACGCAACGCCAACTTCGCGTGGGTGCAGCACATCATCCACCACCTGGCACCTACGGGCTACGCGGGCTTCGTCTTGGCCAACGGATCTTTGTCCTCTAACCAGTCGGGAGAGGGCGAGATCCGCAAGAACATCGTCGAGGCCGACCTGGTGGACTGCATCGTGGCTCTACCCGACAAGCTCTTCTACACGACCCAGATTCCTGCCTCCCTGTGGTTCCTTGCCAGAGACAAAAGTGGCCGGCCCCCTGCCGGGCAGAACAAGCCCCTACGCGACCGCCGCGGCGAGGCGCTCTTCATCGACGCCCGCAGGATGGGTCGGATGGTGGACCGCACCCACCGTGAGCTCACCGAGGAAGAGATTCAGCAGATCGCCCGCACCTACCACGCCTGGCGGGGTGAGCCGGATGCTGGCGAGTACAAAGACATCCCCGGTTTCTGCAAAAGCGTCACCCTGGAGGAGATCCGCCAGCACGGCTACGTGCTCACCCCGGGCCGCTACGTCGGCGTGCCACCGCAGGAGGAAGACGACGAACCCTTCGAGGAGAAGATGAAGCGGCTGGTGGCTGAATTGCGTGCACAACAGGCCAAAGCGCGGCGGTTGGACGAGATGATTTTGAAGAACCTGGAGGAGTTGGGATATGGCGGGTGAGTGGGGAAGCGTGCACCTCGGTGACGTTGCCGAAATTGTTATGGGGCAATCACCCCCTGGCTATACGTATAACGAGGCTGGTGATGGTCTGCCGTTTTTTCAGGGTACGGCAGACTTTGGACATCGGTATCCCACACCACGGGTGTTTTGTACCAAACCATCCCGCATAGCACGACCCGGCGACATCTTGCTCAGTGTTCGTGCCCCAATTGGCAAAGTTAATGTCGCTGACAGAGAGTGTGCAATTGGGCGAGGATTAGCAATTATCCGGCCTAAACAAAAGTCAGATGTCCGTTACATTGAGTACGTTCTACGTTATTTGGAGCCTAGTTGGCACGCAGTTGAAGGTAGCGGCTCAGTTTTTGGAAATGCAACCAAACGAGACCTAGAGCAACTGGTGCTACCGTGGCCAGAAGATCGGTCAAAACGAATTGCCATCGCCCACATCCTCGGCACGCTGGACGACAAAATCGAGTTGAACCGGCATATGAACGAAAACCTCGAGGCCATGGCACGGGCCATTTTCAAGGCGTGGTTCGTGGACTTCGAGCCCGTACGAGCCAAGATGGAAGGCCGCTGGCAACGCGGCCAGTCCCTTCCTGGCCTCCCCGCCCACCTCTACGACCTCTTCCCCGACCGGCTGGTGCCGTCAGAGTTGGGGGAGATTCCGGAGGGGTGGCAGGTTGGCAATTTTAGTGATGTGATAACGTTGCAGCGCAATCAAGTTAACCCCCTTGATTCGCCAGAGGAAATCTTCCTGCACTTTAGCATTCCCGCTTTCGACGAAGGGAGACAACCGAAAATCGAGAAAGGCCGGGAAATCAAAAGCCACAAATACTCTGTTCCGCCAGGGGCAGTTCTCCTTTCTAAGCTTAATCCCGAAATTGAGCGGATCTGGCTGGTTGATGTTTCACTAACCACACGGTCTGTTTGTTCTACGGAGTTTCTTGTGCTGCTGCCGAAACCGCCATTTTCACGACCTTACGTTTACTGCCTCGCAGGATCCGAGAGATTTCGGGAGGAACTTCGATCTCTGGTCACTGGCACATCAAAAAGCCACCAGCGTGTGCGGCCGGCAGCCGTTTTGAAAATCCCCGTGGTTCTCCCTCCCAGAGGTCCGGTTGAAGCTTTTCAGAGGGTAATTGAGCCTCTATTTCAGCAATACCTAGCTTCTCACAGGGAATCCCACACCCTCGCCGCCCTACGCAACGCACTGCTGCCCAAGCTCATCAGTGGGGAAATTCGGGTGAAAGATGCAGAGCGGTTTTTGGAGGAGAAAGGGTTATGAGTCGTCGGGACACTCTCCTGTTTTCCGACTACGATCTCTACAGCGTGCTCCAGCGTCAAGAGGCGGAGCTGTTCAGAGAGATCGATGAGATAGAAGGGAGTCGGTTGCTCAACTCCAGCCTAGAAGACCTCTGCGACTACTTCGAGCAGAAATACAGGTTCGAACCGCCGCGACTGAGAGAAGATGAAATTACCGTCAATCAGCACGAGACGGATGTAGACGTCAGTCAGGATCCTCATCGGTTTATCTTCGATCGGAGTAAGCCCTTTTACATCAAAGGGACAACGGTCCGGTTCTTTATCCCATATGATGGAGACCAGGAGCTTTTCAAATGCCAACCGAGCCGTTTTACGTTAAACCCGCCGCGAGGCAGTGTTGGTGCAGAAGAGCTAATCATCGCCTTTACACTGATAGAGCATGACGCTGACAAAATCAAAGCCGAGTTCGAAAGAACCCTTGCCCAAATCAGACAGTACCTCGAATGGATAGCGTCGGATGTTTCTCAGTTCAACGCTTCACTGCGAGATAAGGCTCGACAACGGATCGAAGCTCGCCGTCAAAAGCTTCTCAAGGACCAAGGCTTAGTCGCATCTTTAGGATTTCCTCTCAGAAGGAGGTCGGACGCTCCCCAGACATACGTGGTCCCGACGGTTCGCAGGAAGGTTACTCCCACGCCGCCAAAAGCCAGTGCTGCACCCTTTGCCCCAGAACCGACTCTTGATATGCAGGAGTACGAACACATCCTGTCCGTGATCAGCAATATGGCTAAGGTTATTGAGAGGAGTCCACAAGCTTTCAAGCAAATGCGGGAGGAAGACCTCCGACAACATTTTTTAGTTCAGTTGAACGCGCAATATGAAGGCCAAGCAACGGGAGAGACTTTCAATTTTGAGGGGAAGACTGACATCCTTATTCGTGCAGAAGATCGAAACATCTTCATTGCGGAGTGCAAGTTCTGGAGAGGACCGAAATCCTTCAAGGACGCGATCGACCAACTGCTTAACTACACAAGCTGGCGGGACACAAAGACAGCGCTGCTCGTTTTTAACCGAGGGAAGCAACTTTCTCGTGTACTAGACCAAATTCCGGAGGTTGTAAAGGCACATCCCAACTTCAAACGCCAGCTTCTCTACCCTTCGGAGACGGGATTCCGATTTATTCTTCACCATCGAGACGATGCCAATCGTGAGTTGGTTTTGACTGTCCTGATATTTGAGGTGCCGACATGACCGATGGTATCACCGAATCCGAGGTTGAATCCGCCGCTCTCGGCTGGCTTGAATCCCTGGGCTGGCAGATCAAGCACGGCCCGGAGATCGCGCCGGGAGAACCCTTTGCGGAGCGGGAGGACTACCGTGAAGTAGTGCTCGCTCAGCACCTGCGGGGCGCCCTCGCACGCCTCAACCCCGACCTGCCCCACGAGGCTCTGGAGGAAGCCTTCCGCAAGCTCACCCACCCGGAGGGCTCCACGCTGGAAGCCCGGAACCGCGCCTTTCACCGCATGCTGATAGACGGCGTGGCGGTGGAGTACCGCACCCCGTCCGGCGAGATCCGCGGCGCACAAGTCTACGTCCTGGACTTTGAGCATCCGGAAAACAACGACTGGCTCGCGGTCAACCAGTTCACAGTGACGGAGGACCACCACACCCGCAGACCCGATATCGTGCTCTTCGTCAACGGCTTGCCCCTCGCCATAATCGAGCTCAAAAAGCCGGCTGACGAGGAAGCCACCATCTGGACCGCCTATCAGCAGCTCCAAACCTACAAGGCCGAACTACCGACCCTCTTTGCGTTCAACGAGCTTTTGGTCATCTCCGACGGACTCGAGGCCCGCCTCGGCACCCTCACCGCGGGGCGGGAGTGGTTCAAGCCCTGGCGGACGGTTTCAGGGGAGGAGATCGAAGACGAGGGCGTACCTCAACTCGAGGTCCTGCTCAAGGGCGTGTTCGATAGGGAGCGATTCTTGGAGCTCGTGCGAGACTTCATCCTCTTCGAGGACGACGGCGGCAGGCTGGAAAAGAAGGCGGCCGGCTACCACCAGTTCCACGCGGTGCGGCTGGCGGTAGCTCAAACCTTGCAGGCCAAACCCGGGGGCGAGCGGGGCGACCAGCGGATCGGGGTGGTCTGGCACACCCAAGGCTCGGGCAAGAGTCTGACCATGGTCTTCTACGCCGGCCGCATCGTTCGCGAGCCTGAAATGAAGAACCCGACCATCGTCGTCCTCACCGATCGCAACGACCTCGACGGTCAGCTCTTCGCCACCTTCTCCCGGTGTACGGACATCCTGCGCCAGACCCCCGTGCAGGCAGAGTCCCGCGCACACCTGCGCGAGCTTCTCAAGGAGCGCGAAGCCGGGGGCGTGATCTTCACGACCATCCAGAAGTTTCTCCCCGAGAAAAAGGGCGACCGGCACCCTGTGCTCTCCGAGCGCTCCAACATCGTGGTCATCGCCGACGAAGCCCACCGGAGCCAGTACGACTTCATCGACGGCTTTGCTCGGCACCTGCGAGATGCCCTGCCCAACGCTTCCTTCATTGCTTTCACCGGCACCCCCCTAGAGCTCGCCGACCGCAACACCCGTGCTGTTTTTGGTGACTACATTTCCATCTACGACATCCAGCGGGCTGTGGAGGATGGGGCAACCGTGCCCATCTACTACGAGAGCCGGCTGGCCAAACTCAACCTTCCCGAGGAACTTAAGCCGAAGATCGACGAGGCGTTCGAGGAGGTCACCGAAGGCGAGGAGATCGAACGCAAGGAGCGGCTTAAGACAAAGTGGGCGCAACTCGAGGCGATCGTCGGTTCCGAGAAACGGCTCCGCCTCATTGCCCGGGACATCGTGGAGCACTTCGAGCGGCGCCTTGAGGCCCTGGACGGCAAGGCCATGGTGGTCTGCATGAGCCGGCGGATCGCCGTGGAACTCTACAATGAAATCGTTCGTCTGCGCCCCGAGTGGCACCACGAGGACGACGACAAGGGAGTGGTCAAGGTAGTCATGACCGGCTCTGCCTCCGACCCCCCGGATTGGCAACCCCACATCCGCAACAAACAGCAGCGGGAGTTCTTGGCCGACCGCTTCCGCGACGCGAGCGACCCCTTCAAGCTGGTCATCGTCCGGGACATGTGGCTCACGGGCTTCGACTGCCCTAGCCTCCACACCATGTACCTCGACAAGCCCATGCGCGGCCACGGCCTCATGCAGGCCATTGCCCGGGTTAATCGAGTCTTCCGCGACAAGCCAGGTGGGCTGGTGGTGGACTACCTGGGCCTAGCCCATGAGCTCAAGCTTGCCCTCGCCGCTTACACCGAAAGTGGCGGTCGCGGGCAGGTGGCCATATCCCAGGAAGAGGCCGTGGTTCTCATGTTGGAAAAGTACGAGGTCTGCCAAAATCTCTTCCACGGCTTCGACTGGTCTCTCTGGAAGACCGGCAGCCCCGAAGAGCGGTTGCGCCTTTTGCCTTTAGCTTTAGAGCATATCCTTTCCTTGGAAGACGGGAAGGAGCGCCTTCTCACCGCGGTACGGGACCTTTCCAAAGCCTTTGCCCTGGCCGTTCCCCACAAGGAAGCCCTAAAGATCCGTGACGGCGTAGCTTTCTTTCAGGCAGTGCGCGCTGCACTGGCTAAACGCACTCCCGAGGATGCCAAGCCCCAGGCAGAGCTCGACCACGCGATTCGCCAGATCGTTTCTCGCGCCCTGGTGCCTGAGGGGGTCGTGGATATCTTCGCCGCCGCGGGTCTTAAGAAGCCCGACCTCTCCATCCTCTCTGAGGAGTTCCTAGCCGAGGTGCAAGGGATGCCGCAAAAGAACCTGGCGGTGGAGCTTCTGCGCAAGCTTCTATCCGCCGAGGTGAAAACCCGTCGCCGCAAAAACGTCGTCCAGGCCCGATCCTTCGCCGAGATGCTGGAGAGGGCCATCCGTCGCTACCAGAACCGCTCGATCGACGCCGTACAGGTTCTTGAAGAGCTCATTAGTCTTGCCAGGGCCATGCGCGAAGCAGACCAGCGTAGAGCGGTACTGGGGCTTACGGAGGAAGAGCTCGCCTTGTACGACGCCTTATCGGTGAACGAAACCGCGATACGTGCGCTAGGAGAACCCGGTCTGCGCGAGGTCGCCCGAGAGCTCGTGAGAGTTCTGCGAGCCAACGTCACGGTTGATTGGACCGTCCGAGAAAACGTACGTGCCCACCTCCGGGTACTGGTCAAGCGAATCCTCCGAAAGCGCGGCTATCCGAAGGAGGCACAGGAAAAGGCTGTGAAAACCGTGCTGGAGCAGGCGGAAGCATTCTCTGAGTCTTGGTTTGCGGCCTAGCGCGGAAAGGGTTAATACACCTGATCCACGCGGTGGCCCCACAGTTGCTCTTCTTGACCCCACCGGCAGCCCCGACACGAGAGGGCCAACAGTGGTGCTGAGAAGGGTTATTGTGACGGAGCGCCTGGCCGACCACGCAGTGGGGCCGCTCTCTGGATACCTCGCCGACAACTCGCCTGCGGTTTGAAGGCGGGAGATCACAGGGCGAGCAGCGCCTTGACCTCGGGGTTGTCAACCATCTCCCGCATTGGTCCTTCCAGTCGAAGCTCACCGCTTTCAAGGACATAAGCGCGATCAGCAAACTGGCTGGTAAACCTGAGGTTTTGCTCAGCAAGGAGAATTGCGATTCCAGTGTTCTTAAGCCCGTCGATCAGATTGCCAATCACTTTGACCACGAGCGGGGCTAGCCCCTCGGTGGGTTCATCGAGCAGCAGCATTTCCGGATTCCCCATGAGCGTTCGCGCGATTGTGAGCATTTGTTGTTCACCGCCCGACAAAAAGCCCCCTCTACGGTTTTCTAGGTTTGCCAAAGGGGGCATGAGTTCGTAAATCCGATCAATCGTCCACGGCGGATACCGGCCTGTGCCTGGCTTCCGAGCGATCTCGAGGTTTTCACGGACGGTTAGCTCAGGAAAAATTCTCCGTTCCTCAGGGACATACCCTAGTCCAAGCTGCGCACGGCGGTAGGAGGGCTCCTGGGCCAAATCGTGTCCCTTGAAGCGAATTGAGCCAGCGAACACTCGTGCCAGACCCATGGCTGCCTTAAGCGTCGTACTCTTCCCGGCGCCGTTCCGTCCTAATAGAGCAACCACTTCACCGGGCTCCACGTAAAGGGAAAGGCCGTGAAGCACCCGAACAGGCCCGTAGCCGCAGACAAGGCCATCGAGCTCAAGCCGGCTCATGCTTCACCCCCCAGGAATGCGGCAACCACCTCAGGGTGCCGACGAATTTCCTCCGGGGTACCCTCTGCCAAAACCGACCCCTGGTGCAACACCGTAATGCGGTCAGCGAGCCTTAAAACAGACTCGGTATCGTGTTCCGTAAACAGCAATGTTACGCCCAGCTCGCGCAGCAGTTTCTGAATAAAGCGAACCATTTGAGCGCGCTCTGCCCTTGAAAGCCCGGCCAGAGGTTCATCTAGCAGAAGCAACTTCGGATTCCCCGCCAGGGCAATAGCAATGTCCACTCGCTTAAGGTCCCCCTGGGGAAGCTCAGACACCGGGCGGTCAAGGGCGTCTTCCAGGCCTACCCAACCCAGGATTTTCTCGGCCTCCCATGTGGCCTCAATGTTTGAGAAAAGCGGAGCGATCAGGTTATTGACGCTACCCCTGAGGGCCAGCAGTGCAAGTGTCACATTTTCCAGAACCGTCATACTCGTAAAAGGATTGGCTCGTTGAAAAGAAATCCCGATGCCCTGCGGGATAATTCGATGTGTTGCGAAACCGGTAATGTCTTGCCCTCGAAACCGCACCCTCCCCCGGTCGGGGCGATACCGCCCGGTAATAACGTTAAAGAGTGTAGATTTGCCCGCGCCATTGGGGCCGACCAGCGCGTGAAAGCTGCCCTCTTCAACGCTCAGACTCACGCCAGAAAGCGCCATAAAACCGCTGAAACTTTTGTGAATCTGCTCTACTTCAAGCAGCCCCACGCTTTCACGCCCCTCCTGCAGTCTTGCCCCGCCCCTTCCACCTGCCCGAGAGTCCGTGGGGAAGGAAGAGCACCAGTGCGAGCAATATCACTCCCAGTACCAGAGGCCAGAGTTCGGTACGCGCCTGCACCAGCGCCTGCAGTACAACGAAGGCTACAGCTCCAACAGCAGGGCCGAAGAAGACGTGAGCGCCCCCCAAAATCGTCGCGATAATAGGCTCCACTGAGCGGGTCCAGAAAAAGAAATCGGGGAACACCGAGCGCTGCCAGGCTGCCTGCAGGAATCCCGCGACCCCCGATAGGGTCCCCGACAATACGAAGGCCGCAAGCATGTAACGGAACGGGTCAATACCCACTGCGCTGGCCCTTGCGGGGTTATCACGTATGGCCCGCAGGGTGTATCCGAAGGGTGCCCGCACGACCCGGGCAAGGAGCCAGACGGAAAGCACCGTAAGCCCGAGGCTCAAATAATACAGCCCTGGGGCCGTACCAAGAACACCTTCAGGCCTGAGGCCGGTAATTCCATTGTCTCCCCCTGTGAAACCATACCATTTCTGTACCACGGCAAAAAGCATTTGCGCGAATGCGAGCGTGAGCATGGCAAAGTAGATGCGCGTCAGGCGCACGCTTAGAAACCCGATCACGAACGAGACCAGAGCGCTCGCCAGCAGCGCAAGGGGGAGTGTTACCAGGTAGGGCCACCCGAGCTTTTCCATGGCTAACGCTGCGGCGTAGGCCCCGGTACCGAAAAACGCAGCGTGCCCAAAGCTCAGGAGGCCCGTATGATGAAACAGGAGGTTGAAGCTCATGGCATAGAGCACCAGGATGAGGGCCTGGATCGCAACCTGCGTGCCGTAACCCGAGGCCACACCGGGGAGGACCAAAAGCGCGGCAACTACCAGAAACAGGGGTACATTTTTCATGTTCTCACCGCCGGCGGGCGCCCCAGAAGGCCCCAAGGACGTACCAGGAGTACCAGCGCCATCAGCATGTAGATAAAGACAATCGACAGATCGGGAAGAAGAAGAACTCCAAATGCCTGAAACTCACCAATGAGAATGGCCCCGAGAAGTGCTCCCCAGATGCTGCCCAGGCCCCCTACGACGACTACGATGAATGCATCAATCACCGTATCGACTGCAATTCCTGGAGAAATGCTCTGTAGGGGAAAGCTTGCGGCGCCCCCCAAAGCTGCAAGCGCAATACCAAGGGCAAACACCAGGGTGAGCAAACGGGGAACGTTCACGCCAAGAGCCTCGAGCATCTCACGGTCCTGAGTGATGGCGCGAACCAGGATGCCATAACGGGTGCGGTTAAGAAAAGCCCACAACAGTACGGCGGTTATCCCGGAGAGGCCCATGAGACCCAGGTAGTAGGAGGGGAAAGGCAACCCCAAAACTGAAATCGGATGCTTGAATCCTGGTGGCATGCCCATCGATTTGAAATCAGCGCCGAATGTTAGTTTGACGAGGTCCTCGATAATGAGAAGGAGCGCGTAGGTAAGCAAGATTTGATAGTGCTCGGGGCGATTGTACACGTGGCGCAAGAACAACACCTCAACAGCTGCGCCGATGACCAAGCCCCCTGCCAGCACCAGTGGAATGCTGTACCAAAACCCGGATGAGTCTCCCTGTGTAAAGGCGTAAAGCAGATAGGCGCCAAGCATATAGAATGATCCGTGCGCAAAGTTGACGATGCCAAGCGCCCCGAAGATCAGTGATAGTCCAACTGCGAGCAGGAACAGGGAGCTTGCATAGGCGAGACCTGTCATGAACTGCAGGAACGCGAAAGATAGCTCCATAAATCACCTCATTCGAAGGGGGGTGGCGAGGCGAGACGGCGCCTCGCCACCCTCGTCCGGCCAGCTACTTCGCGCACTTCGTCGGATACACCGTGTCTTTCTCGGGAATGACCGTAATGTCCTTCAGAATGGCGAAGGGATATTTGGGCGAGTAGGTCGTGTAGCCCCAAACCAGAGCTTCGAACACCTGATGGTCAGCCGGGCGCATCCACTTCCGCCCCTCAGGTGCCTCAAAGACCATGCCGCCATCCGCCTCAAACGCGGCCTTGATCGCATCAGGATCGGTGGAACCCGCCTTCTCAATCGCTTTGGCGAGCATGTAGACCCCGGCGTAGGCTTCCTCAGCGTTGTAGCTGGGATACTCGCCCCAGCGCTCACGGTATGCCTTGACAAATGCCTTGTTCCTCGCGGTGTCGGGGTAGAGGAACCAGTATCGTGCTGAGAGGAGCATTCCCTCGGGCGCATCTTTGCCCAGAGGCCCAATCGATTGCAGCGCAGCGCCCACCGGGTTGACATAGAGCTTAACGCGGTCGAAGAAGCCGAAGTTCTTCGCTTGGCGGACGAACGTGACAAAATCCCCCGCCCAAAGCGTCGAGAACACGGCCTCGGGTCGGGCCCTAAGCAGGGCTGTGATGTAGCTGGTGTAGTCTGACGAACCGAACTTTGGCCACTGTACGCTTACTACCTCCACGTCGGGACGCAGCTCTTTGAGGCGATTGATGAAGTCCTCCCATGACACGTGGCCGAACTCGTAGTCGGGTCCGATGTTAGCCCAACGCTTGTAGGGGAGCTTGGCCGCCAACGCGGCCGCCGACCAAGAGTCCATCCTGGCGTTGTTTGAAGTGCGGAACACGTAAGGGTGACAACCCTCGGTAAGGCGTGGCGTCGCAGCGTGGGTGACGACGAGGGGAACCCTGTACTCATCTGTGAGAGGGGCGACAGCAAGGGAAACCGAGCTCGAGTCGATGCCAAAGAGGAAGTCTACCTTCTGTTCCAAGATAAGGCGCTTGGCTTCCCGAACAGCTACATCGGGTTTGGCTTGACTGTCAACCAGAATCAGCTTTAGCTGGCGTCCGAGCACCCCGCCCCGAGCGTTAATTTCGTCGACGGCGAGCTGTATCCCCTCCTTGCTCGCTTTCCCATACGAGGCAAAGTTCCCGCTCAGAATGTTGAGGGCCCCGATTTTAATCGGCCCGCTCGCACTACCCTGAGCAGAAGCCAGACCCAGCGCCAGAACCAGCCCAAGCCCTACTACCCAAAACCGCTTCATACCGCACCTCCCTCCTTTCATCACCAGGCAGTCCACCCGCCATCGATGGCGTAGGCTGCCCCGGTAACAAACCCCGCCTCTTCCGCAACCAGGAACGCCACCACCTCAGCGATTTCTTCCGGGTTGGCCATACGGCCCAGTGGTGTGCGCTCCTCAATAAAACGCCTGAGTCCTTCGTGCTCACGGATACCCGCTGTGAGATCGGTGACAACCCACCCCGGGGCAACGAGGTTCACACGAATTCGATGCGGAGCCCAGTCCACTGCCAGGGCCCGAGCAACACCCAGCAATCCCGACTTAGAAGCCGTGTATGCCGCGAGGCGCTGCCCGCCCACCAGGCTCAGAACCGAGCCAATAAAAACGATTGCCCCCGGACGACCCGCCTCAATTAGGGGCCGAGCAAAAACCTGGGCGGCAACAAAAGCGCCGGTAAGGTTGACTGCCAGGACCCGGTCCCAGGTCTCCAAAGGAATCTTCTCTGCAGAAGTGAAGACAGGGCTTATTCCTGCGTTATAAACGAGAATATCCGGCTCACCGAGGTCCTCACAAAGCCTTGCAAAGACTTCAGGTATACGCGCACGTTCAACAACGTCGAGCCCGTATCCGAGAACTTCGGCACCCGCATCACGGCTCACCTCATGCGCGACGACGCGCGCACGAGTCTCGTCGCGCCCGGTAAGCCCCACTCGTGCGCCTAAGCGTGCAAGACGAACAGCCACTGCGCGCCCAATCCCACGTGTACCTCCGACGACCCAGGCCGTCTTTCCGTTCAGATTCACGAGACCCTCACCACCCGCTTGGCTTTGAAAGCGGTACGTTCGAGCGTGCCGGGGGGCACAAGACGGACTGCAGGGGTAACCAGGCACTGCTCACGCAACGCTTTCCGAACTGCCGCTGTCAGTCGGTCCTCTTCCTCAGGGGCCATCGGACGGGCCAGCTCCGCCACTACGGTGACTTCAGCTGTCCGCCCTTCATTCGACTTAACCTCAATACGATACTCCGGTGAAAGCTCTGGGAACGCGCGAACCGCTTGTTCAACCTGCACGGGGTAGAACTTGGCCCCTTTGTAGATGATCATGTCGTCGGTGCGGCCCAAAATCCCGCCAGGACTGCGGGCGTGGGTCCTTCCACAGGCGCAGGGTTCCACATCAAGCACAGCAATGTCGTTCGTCCAGTAACGAACCATGGGCGACCCTTCACGAGTTAGGTGAGTTATAACCAGCGCCCCCGGCTTTCCAGGAGGGAGGGGCTCCTTGGTCTCGGGGTCAAGAATCTCGATGAGATAATGGTCTTCCGCCCAGTGGAGGCCGGCTTTTTCGGTGCATTCAGCGGCAAACGTAGGTCCGAGTTCGGCAAGGCCGTAGTAGTCGTAGGCGTCGATACCAAGCCCTTCCTCGAGCCGGCGCCGCGTCGCAGGATTTTCGGTCCCGGCCTCACCACCAAACGCGCCAAGGCGAAGCGCAAGCGCCTCTGGTGGAATGCCCCTCTCCGCGAGCACTTCCGCCAAGTACACCCCGAAGGAGGGGGTGGCCGTGAAGGCGGTAGGTTTCAGACGAAGTAGAAAATCGATTTGACGATCGGTATAGCCTGCGCCAATGGGGATGACGAAGGCACCAATACGCTGAGCAGCATAGTGTACTGCCATTCCCGCAACCCAAAGGCCATAACTGAATCCGTTTTGGATCGCATCCCCTGGCCGAATCCCATAGCCCCACAGGGTACGTGCAGTGACATCCGCAATGGTCTCTACGTCCTTCTCAGTCCAAACGGTTCCCACTGGAATGCCTGTCGTGCCACTGGAGGGATGGAACTCACGCCAATCCCGTCTTGGGGCGGCCGTATACCGGCCAAGTGGAGGATGCCTGGTCTGCTCTTCCCTCAGCTCGTCCTTAGTAACGAGAGGAAGCTTCGTGATGTCTTCAAGATGGCGAACGTCTTCCGGCTTCACACCAGCCGCGTCCCACTTCTGCCGGTAGAACGGGCTCGTATGGTACAAGCGCTGAAGCTGGGCCTTGAGCCGCTCCAGCTGCAATGCCGTCAGGGCACGGCGATCAAGCGTTTCTATCTCTGAATCCCAATAGGGCCGATACATACGCCACGACCTTCTTCCCTCGGTTGCAGTACGACGCCTTTGGATTACCACCAGTTTAGCGGCAATGGCTGTTGGTGTCAATCACGCACGCTGGCGTTCACTCCATCCGTCCACGTGAACTGCCTGTGGTATACTTTGTTCAAATGTCCAAACCGAAGGGCCAGACCATCACCCTCTATACCCTGAGTGAGCTCGCCCGCCACACTGGCGTTACGCGTCGCACGGTGCAGTACTATGCCGAAATCGGCCTCCTGGAGCCCGGGGCGGTGACCAAAGGGGGGCGTAAGCTCTATACTGACTTCGCGGCCTACCTCGTTCGGGACATTCTCGACCTGAAGCAACTCGGTTTTTCGCTTGAAGAGATCAAGAAAATCATGGCCCTTAAGAAGGCCATTTTCTACCCGGACGGCACCTACCGTGAGGATTGGACGCGCGAGGAAATTCCGCTGTCCGATGCGGAGCTTGAGTCAATCCGGACAAAAACCGGCCTGGTGCTGGAAACCATCCAGCGCCAATCTACAATGATTTCTCGTTTCTACAAATTCCTCAACAAGCACTTTGGCCGGCCGTCCCAGCGGGAGGCGAAGGAAGATGATCGACTTCAGTCTGGGTGAGGAGCTTGAGGCTTTGAAGGCTCGGGTGCGGGAGTTCGTCGACAAGGAGGTCATCCCGCTGGAATCAAGGGTCGCGCGCGATCACCGGCAGCTTGAGCACGTCCGCTCAGCGCTACAAGCAAAAGCCAAGGAGTGGGGCATTTTCCTTCCGCACCTTCCGAAAGAGCTGGGTGGCATGGGGCTTAGCTGGCGCGCAACCGCGGTGGTGCTCGAGGAAGCAGGCCGAAGCTTGCTCGGACCGCAAGCCCTCAACGCCGCAGCGCCCGATGAAGGAAACATGCACCTTTTGTGGCACGTAGCCAGCGAGGAGCAAAAACGGCGCTACCTATTTCCCCTCGCCCGCGGTGAAATCCGCTCGGCGTTTGCCATGACCGAACCCATGGGAGCGGGAGCCGACCCGACACTTCTACGAACCCGCGCAGAACGCCGAAACGGCAAGTGGATTCTTAACGGGCGAAAGTGGTTCTCCACCGGGGCAGAGGGGGCTGCGTTTTTCATTGTGCTCGCGCTCGCTCCCGAGGGGCCGACGATGTTTCTGGTGGACGCAAGTAACCCCGGCATCCGCCTCCTGCGCAGCATCCCCACAATGGACCACATGATGCCCGGAGGCCACGGGGATCTCGTACTCGAAAACTGTGAAGTTGATGATGGCGCTGTGCTCGGCGAAGTAGGTAAGGGTTTCGAGTACGCCCAACTCCGCCTTGACCCAGCCCGCCTCACCCACTGCATGCGCTGGCTTGGCGTCGCGGTACGCGCTATGGAACTCACGAACAAGTATCTCCGGGAGCGCGAATCATTTGGCAAGAAGCTTGGCGAGCACCAGGGCGTTCAGTGGATGATCGCAGACAGCTACATTGAAATCCACGCTGCGCGCCTCATGATCTGGCACGCCGCCTGGAAGCTTGACCGGGGCGAGCGGGTACGCCATGAGGCTTCCATGACCAAGGTGTTCGTTGCCGAGACGGTCAACCGCGTCATCGACAGGGCACTCCAACTTACCGGGGGCCTGGGGGTGTCTGAAGATATCCCCTTAAGCATCTTCTTCCGCGAAGCCCGTCCTTTCCGAATCTACGATGGACCGAGTGAGGTGCACCGAACTTCCATCGGCAAGCGCGTCTACTATCGGGAGCTCCGGCCTTGACGAACACGGGAATCGTACCGGCCCTTTCCCGGGCACTATCTGACTTATTTGGCGGCCCTGTTCACATTGAAGCAGCCCGCCTCCTTCCAGGCGGCGCCTCAAAAGAAGCCTGGGCTGTTGACGCGCATGGACCTGACGGGCCGCTCCGCCTGCTCGTTCGGCGGGCAGCCGGAGGGGTTATCTACTCGGAAACGCTCTCGCTCTACGAGGAGTACCAGGTTCTGCAGGCCGCCTGGCAAGCAGGCGTAAGGGTGCCGCGACCGTACGGCCACCTGCCTGACCTCGAGGGCCGTGAAGCCTTTGTCATGGAACGCCTCGAAGGCGAGAGCATTGGGCGGCGCGTGGTGACACGACCTGAACTCGCCAGCGCCAGACAGCGCCTTCCTGAACAAATGGCTGAGGAGCTGGCCAAGATCCACGCGATACCCCATGAGCTCGTATCTTTCCTTCCTGGTGCTGCAAAGGCGCCGGCAGCAGATCGGGTAATTTCAAAGCTTTACCAGGAACTTGACGCACTTGAGGAGCCGCACCCTGCTATTGAACTCGGCCTTCTGTGGCTTCGGGAGCGCGAGGTACGGGCCCACGGAATCGTCGTAAGCCATGGAGACTTTCGCGTTGGCAATCTCATGGTCAACGAAAAAGGCCTGGTGGGGGTCCTGGACTGGGAGTTCGCTCATTTCAGTGATCCTGTAGAGGACCTGGCCTGGCCTTTAGTGCGTGCCTGGCGGTTTGGCAAAGACCAGCTCCGGCTCGGTGGTGTCGGCGAGATCGAACCCTACCTGGACCGCTATAACGCGGAAACCGGTCGGAATGTGGGGCTTGAGGAACTCTTCTACTGGGAAGTCGTGGGCAACGTCAAGTGGGCCATTGGCGCGCTCACCCAGGCCCGCCGGCATCTCCGAGGAGAAGAGCGTAGCGTTGAGCTGGCTATCCTGGGCCGCCTTGCAGCTGAAGTAGAGTACGAGATCCTCAGCCTGATCGAAAGGGGGCGTTATTAAATGCAAGATCGACCCACCGCCGCCGAACTTTTGGAAGCGGTAAGGGAGTTTCTCGAAGGAGAAATCCTTCCACTCATAAACGACCCCAGACTCCGGTTTCGCACGCGCGTTTCCATGAATGCCCTGACAATCCTCATGAGAGAGCAAGCCCTCGAAGAGCAAGCAATGCGCGCCGAGTATGCCAGGCTCACGGTGCTATTGGATGAGGAAGCCGCGCCAAGCGATACGCTCGAAGGCCTTCGAAAACAACTAACCGCACTGAACCAGGAGCTCGCCAAACGCATCCGTGCCCGAAACGTTCCCGGGGGGGCAATGGCGCACATTAAGAGAACGATTAGTGACAAGCTGAAGGTGGCCAGCCCTGCTTACCTTGAACGCGTACAATGAGGCGCCGTATTTACCTAATGCGACACGCCGATGTGGCGTACTTTGACGCGAGCGGAAAGCCTCTTCCCCCGGATTCGGTGGGGCTCACGCCTGAAGGCGCTCGTCAAGCAGCAGCCGCGAGGGACCTACTAAGCGCCGTGAGTTTCGACCGCGCCATTACGAGCGGGCTGCGCCGCACTCTTGAAACAGCGCACATCGTACTCGAGGGGCGGGATGCTCCAGAGCTTGAAGCCTGGATCGAACTGCAGGAGATTCGGGGCGGGAGACTAAGGGACATCCCTGACGAAGAACTCGAGGAGGCTTTTCTAGGAGCCTTTCGAGGGGCGGTGCCGCTCGAACGCCGATTTCTAGGCGGCGAGACTTTTGCCTCGTTGGTGGACCGGGTGCTTCCCGCCTTCAACCGGCTCCTCAACGACACCTCATGGGATACTGCGCTCCTGGTTCTTCATGGCGGAGTAAACCGGGCAATCCTCTCCTACGCGCTCACCGGCAAGCGCCTTTTCTTCGGCGGAATCGAACAAGCAGCAGCCTGCATCAATATCCTTGACGTTGGAGAAGACCTTGTGATTCGGGCTGTCAACATCAAGCCCTATGATCTCCTCCATAGCTCCGGGCGAAACACCACCATGGAGGCGTACTACGCTCAATATCGAAAGTATCGAAAGCGCTAACCGACAAAACCTCCGACACCAAGAGACCTTACCTCCACCCGGACTCCAAGAAGCTGGCCCGGCTCAAGCGGCCGGGGTACCGGGCGGCCCAAGCGGCTCAGCCACACTTTCGTTCTTAATGCTATTCTCGCTTATCCTACGCGGAAGCCCGAGTCAACGAATGGGCTCCTACTGCGGTGACCCTTCTGCTTACCCCCTAGCGCCCCCAGGAGCGGCCGGGAGTCAGGTGTGTTCAGCGTCCGCGGCGCGCCGCTTCTAGCCCTGCCCAATCGAGGGAGTTACAGCAAATATCGTGTGGCTTGCGTTCGGCGCAGGGGCATTTCGCCCTATCCACTCTGAGTGAGCCGGAAGGTGGGGTGTCTCATGCGCAGGCAGCGAAATGAAGAGCCTACGCTCACGTCTACTCAAGCTCAAAAGAAGGGGGAGCCCGCCTCCGCGACTGACTTCACGACGGCAACCGGGTCGCCCGAGCAACACTCTGCGCAACCTGCTCCCTGTCCCCCAACTGGGGCTTTGCGTGAACGCTGTGTTGGGGCTGCGCAGCCTGGACTACTACAAGAGGAGGCCCCACCGGGCCCCAAATGGCCTGCCCCCCTGGAGTTCCTGGCTAAGATGCATGAGGAGCCGGTCCCGGTGGGCCTCAAATGCGTTGCCAATTACAGAATTTGACGTTCGTAGGCAGCCAGACTAGAATCGGGCTGAACGATCGATTCGGGTGATGAGGCTCACCCTAAACCGCCGTCCTGGCTAATAGCCTCTACGGAGAAGCAACTTCTCTGTAGAGGGCCTTTTCTTTGGATCCGCAAGAGGAGTGCTACCATGGCTTTCAGCAGCATTCTCCGCGACAAAAATGGCCCTCACTTCGAAACGACCAGACAGCCTGCCTTCTTTCCTGACCTGAACCTGGATCAAGTCGTTGGTGCCATCACCGAGCTTCATCAAGAGTACAGCCTGGATCCGTTTTTCTGGACTCCCCTACGCGATGCTCAAACCATCCGTTATAGACAAGAGGTCTTCCGGGATTTGGAAAACGAAACCCTTGTAAGGGGCATCAAAGCGTTTGCGGAAAGAATGATTTTGGTGCGCCGTTATCTGGCAATGGCGGAAAAACTGGACTTTGACTATCACAAAAAAGGGTGGATCTTGGAATCGGCTCGGGCCTACTGCGATGCTATCGCGGCTCTGGCCCGTCATCTGGCCAATGCCCCTATCCGTTCACTTGGTCTCCGAGCATTCCGGGAATATCTGAAGGGCTATGTCGATTCACCACTGTTCCAGTCCCTAGCAGCCGATAGTCAACAGGTCAAGCATGCCTTATCCGAGGTCAAGTACTGCGTGATCGTCGAGGGCGGCAAGTTCAAGGTCAAGCGGAACGAGGGAGAAGCGGAGTACAGCCTGGAGGTTGAAAAGACCTTTGAGAAGTTTAGGCAAAGCGATGCGGCAGATTACCTGGTGAAGTTCCCGGAAAGAACGGGCATGAATCACATTGAAGCCAAAATCTTGGAGTTCGTCGCCAGGCTATATCCTGAACCCTTCGCCGCTCTAGACCGCTTCTGTGCACGCCATATGCCATTTTTCGATGACACCATCAGGGCCTTCGACCGCGAGATCCAGTTCTACTTGGCTTACCTGGACTTTATCGCCGACCTCAAACAGCGGGGGCTGCCGTTTTGTTATCCAGAAGTCAGCGCCACAAGCAAGGCAGTCTACGTGCGCGATGGGTTCGACCTAGCCCTGGCCAATGCCAAGCGCTACAGCAACCAGCCCCTCGTACTCAACGACCTTTTCCTCAAGGGCCCGGAGCGCATTCTCGTCGTCACGGGGCCCAATCAGGGGGGCAAAACAACCTTCGCCCGCATGTTTGGGCAACTGCATTATCTCGCGAGCCTGGGATGTCCTGTTCCAGCTCGGGAGGCCCGCCTCTTTTTGTTTGACCACATCTTCACGCATTTCGAAAGGGAAGAAGACATCCGTAATTTGCGCGGGAAACTGGAAGACGACTTGATCCGCATTCGTGACATGCTTGCCCGAGCTACCCCTGATAGCATCTTCATCCTCAACGAGATCTTCACCTCTACAACCATTCAAGACGCGCTCTTTCTGAGCAAGGAAATCATGGCCCGGCTGATAGATCTAGATGCCCTAAGCGTCTGGGTGACCTTCCTAGATGAACTATCGTCCCTGAATGAAAGGACCGTCAGCATGGTGGCGCTGGTTAACCCGAGCGATCCCACAATACGTACCTTCAAAATCGTGCGCCGACCTGCCGACGGATTGGCCTATGCCCTTTCGCTAGCTCGCAAGCATGGCCTGACCTACGAACAGATCAAGGAGAGGCTGCCATGATGAAAGTCTATCTACTGTACCCGGAACGAGATTTCAGTGCATCGAAGCCATTACCACCCAACGCAGCAGACTTAACACAAGATTTGGCATTGAACACGTTATTCGAAGCCATGGCCCAGGGGGATGAATTCCTATTTCAGGTCGGGCAACAAGTCGTGCTATCGAGCCTGGATGACATCACCACTATCACCTACCGCCAGGAAATTCTGCGAGACTGTCTACAGCACCCGGATGTCGTCAGGCAAATCTACCAAGTTCCCCTGGAATTCCTGGCGCGAAAGCGCAAACAGTGGCTTTGGGTTTCGCCGCGCCATTCCAGCCCCAGCTCTATCCTGAGCAGCGCCCGGCAATTGCTTGAAGCCTCCCTCGACCTGTTACACCGACTGCGACAGATTGCCGACGAAAACGTCTCCATCTTTGGCTCGCGCGGGTTTCGGCGGTTCTTCGCAATGATTCAGCAGGAACTTAACGATGAATACCTTGCCATCGTGAGGCGACACCTCCGGCTACTCCGCTTTCCTCAGGGTGTCCTGCTCCGCGCGCAACTGGGACGAGGCAATGAAGGAACCGGCTACGTGCTCTGCAAACCCAACGACGCGGGCCAGAGTTGGTTTCAACGCATCTTCTCACGGTCACCGGCTTATTCTTATTCCCTTCCCCCCCGCGATGATGCCGGGGCACGGGTTCTGGGCGAGCTACGCGATAGGGGTGTTGCCCGGGCAGCCAATGCGGTTGCCCGGGCAGCCGAACATGTAGAGAGCTTTTTCAACATGCTGCGATGGGAACTGGCGTTTTACATGGGCTGCTTGAACCTTTACGAGCAATTAACAGCTTTGGGGAAGCCTGTTGCATTTCCCCAGCCCGAGCCTGCGGACGCGCGGCGCTTTTCGTGCGCGGGTCTCTACGACCCTACCCTGGCATTGGCTATGGGCAAGCCGGTGGTGGACAACAACATCTCTGCCAACGGGAAGTCGCTGGTGGTCATCACGGGACCGAACCGGGGAGGCAAAACCACCTTCTTACGCAGCGTGGGCCTGGCCCAATTGATGATGCAGAGCGGCATGTTCGTCGCCGCCGAATCGTTCTCAGCCAATCTGTGTACCGGTCTATTCACACACTTCAGGAGAAACGAAGACAAGAGCCTGCAGAGCGGCAAACTCGAGGAGGAACTCAAGCGAATGAGCACGATTGTTGACCATCTCAAGCCTAACGCTTTGATCTTATTGAACGAGTCCTTTGCAGCCACCAACGAACGCGAAGGCTCGGAGATTGCCAGACAGATCGTTAGCGCCTTGCTCGACAAGAAGATCAAGGTCTTCTATGTTACCTTCTTGCACGAATTCGCCTTTCATTTTTACGAAAGAGCAGCGGATAACACCGTTTTCCTGCGCGCAGAGCGACTGCCCGGCGGAACCCGCACGTTCAAGCTTAAGAAGGCCAGGCCCCTTGAGATAAGTTATGGGGCTGACCTGTATCGCAAGGTATTCCAGCCCGAAACTGCTTCCGACACAAGCAAATCACGATGAACCCCCGTTTCGGTTCTTCACTCGGGTGCTATTCACACCGCCACACTGACCGGGTAGCGTTGCAAATCTTGTGTAAGCCCACCTAAGTCTTGTGTAAGCCCACCTAAGCGAAAGGGGGTACCTGTGAGAGAGACAAGAGGTACCCCATGCAGGAGTTTAGTATGGACCGATGTACTGCCCCTCTATTTTTGGACCACTTTCCGCCCGCTATCGGTCAGTCCCCCGCCCCCCTTTAAGAACTTCTCCGCGAACGCCTCCGGCGTCAGATACCCCAGGGCCGAATGGGGCCGCTTGCGGTTGTAAACATCCAGAACGAACGACTCAATGGAGGCCCGGGCCTCGGCGAGCGATCCGTACTCCCTGAGGTCCACCCATTCCTCCTTTACGGTGCGGATCAGCCTTTCCACGTGTCCGTTCTCCCACGCCCGGCCGACCCCCGCGTAGCTCAGGGCCACCCCGAGTTCGAGCAGCCGCGCCACGTACCGCCGGGACGTGCAGGGCACCCCCTGGTCCGAATGGTGAATCTCCGGCCTGCCTCCTTCCAGGGCCATGTCCAAAGCGGAAAGGGTCAGGTGTTCGGTGATCCTGGGCCCGAGGGCGAACCCCACCACCCTCCGGGTCAAAAGGTCCATGACCAGCGCCAGGTAAGCAAAGCCCTCGCCCGTGCGCACGTAGCTCAGGTCGGCCACCCACACCTGGTTCACTCGGGTGAGGCGAAACCCCTTCAGCCGGTTGGGAATCCCGGCTTCCCCCAGGCTCAGGGTAGTCCTTGGCTTTGCAACCTGCCTGGGAACCAGCAGACCCTCCTGGCGCATCAGAGAGCGCACCTTCTTGTCGCCCACCGAAAACCCCTCTCCCCGGAGCAGGACCCCGAGCCGGCGGTACCCGTACCGGGGCCAGGCCCGGGCCAAGGCTTTAAGGCGCTCCCGTAAGGGCTCATCCTCCCTGGCCTTGGGGCGGTAATACAGGCTGCTCCGGGGAACGTCCAGGACCCGGGCCAAAAGGCGCAGGGGGTAGCGACCCCTGAGGGCGTTCACCAGACCCCGCCTTTCCTTTGCCGGTAGATGCTGGAGGCTTTTTTTAAGACCTCCAGCTCCAGGGCCATCTGCCCGACCAGCCGCTCAAGCTCGTGGATACGGGCCTCTTGTTCTTTACAGGTCGAGCCGAAGACCAGGTGGGCATCGTCCAGGAACTTCCTCTGCCATCGGTAGTAGACGGACTCCGAGACCCCGTATGTCCGGCAGGCGTCCGTCACCGTCCGCTGGCCGGTGAGCACCTCAAGGACGATCCTGGCTTTCTCCTTTGCCGTCCATTTGCCCATGTTCGCTCCCCCGCAGATTACCCGAAGACCCTGTCTTGCCGGGTGGTCCAAATTTGGGGTAGCACTTCAAGTGTGCACTCATCCTAACCGGGCCATAAAGGGCGCTCCCGAACTCCGACCGAGTCCACAGGTAGCCCGCGAGGCCAGCAAGGAGCCCCTCCGGGCGGCCCCCAAGCAAGGGCAGGGACGTACCCGGTGAGCCACTCCCAGGCCCACTCCCGGTCGCTGAAGCCCCTTGGTAAAGGACGGGAAGGACCCCCACCGCGACCTGGCTCCGCAGTCTCACCAGGTTCTTAAGGGGCCCTGGGCTCTCTTTCTTTCAACTACCCACGTCTCCCCTACCGCGCGGACTGCATCGCCAGCGCCTCGAAGCGACGGCTCAGGGTTGCCTCGAGGGCCCCGGCGAGAGTGAGGGGTCGGACACGATGACCTCCCCGTTGTGGGCGAACACGTTTACCTCACTGCCGGGGTCAGCCCGCGGCATTCGGCGGCAGGGCCGCTTCGGAAATCGCACACAGTGAAATCCCGGCTGGCGTTCTCGTGCCGATCATCCTCGACAGGAGACACCACCCGCTGGGGACGCTGGCGCTCTGTTCAACGCGTCACCGGCACGACAGCCGATCCGAAGCGCCCGAAGCACCTCTAAACTTCTTGTCCCGCACCTGGGGCTGGCCAGGGCCAGGCCCGGTACCGGCCGAACATCGCTTGATAAAGGCGCCAACCCAGGATTCGAGCTCCGGTTTGACACCGGCTCTGACAGGGGTTAATATCCAGGGTATGAGCAAAAATGGACCGGCGGTCCATATAGCGGAACGTTCTGCATCCGGCGCCAAGGTCAACAGCATCGAGCGGGCAATCCAGATCCTCCAGGCATTCAGCTACGAGGAGCCGGCGCTCGGCCTGTCGGAGCTGGCAAGAAGGACCTCGCTGCCCAAGAGCACCGTCCACCGAACCCTCAAGACCTTGAAACGAAACCGCCTCATCGTCCAGCTCGAGGACGGTCGCTACGCTATCGGCATCCGCCTCTTCGAGCTCGGAAGCCTGGCCTACGCCAACCTGGGCGTCCGCTCGGTGGCCCAGCCATATATCCGGGCCCTCACCGAAAGTACGGGTGAAACCGTCCACCTCGGCATTCTCGACGAGTACGAGGTGGTGTCCATCGAGCAGGCGCTGAGCCCCCACACCCTGAGGGCCGAGATCTATATCGGCAAACGCGCCCCCCTCTACTGCACCGCTGTTGGGAAGATTCTCGCCGCGTACCAGGACGATACCTGGATCGCCGGGTACCTTGACAGGCCTTTCGAGAAGCACACCCCCAACACCATTACCGAGCACGCTGCGCTCGAGCGTGAACTGCGAAAGGTACGGGAGAACGGCTATGCCATCGATAACGAAGAGCACAACGTCGGCATCCGCTGCATCGCCGTCCCCGTTTTTAACCACAGCGGCAAGGTCGTGGCCTCGCTGAGCATTTCCGGGCCTGCGGTGCGCGTCCGTCCGGAAAAGGACGACGAACACCTGGCTCAGCTTGCCAAAACCGCGAGCGAAATCTCCCAGGTGCTGGGCTTTCGCGGTCGGTTTCCGGTATCGGCGGTATCCCCGCAACGGGGTTTGTGAAGGAGGTGCAAATGGCATCGGCGGCGCTCATTCAAAGGTATGGCCGGGTACTCGTTCCACTCGTGACACCCTTCGATGACGAGGGAAACATTCTGTACGACGAGCTCCAGGCTCTGGTCGATTACATCATCCGGCGGGGCTACGCGGACTCGCTAATCGTGACCGGATCGACCGGTGAGTTCTACACCATGACCGACCAGGAGCGACTTCAGGTCTGGGAAGCGGTCAAGGAAGCCGGCGGCGGACGGATGCCGCTCATCGTGGGGACGGGGGCGGCGTACACGCGGCAGGCTGTTCGTTTGACGCAGGAGGCCGAACGACGCGGCTTCGAACTGGCAATGGTCGTGACTCCCTACTACTCGAGGCCCACCCAAGAGGAGATCTACCTGCACTACAAGACCATCGCCGAAAACACCGGGCTCCCGATCATGCTGTACAACATTCCCCTCTTCACGGGTGTCAACCTGGAAGCCCCGACGCTCGAGCGGCTTCTCGAATTCAGCAACATCGTCGCCATCAAGGAAGAAGCGGGCATCAACCCCACGCAATCGACGGACTTCGTCTTGGCGGCTGAAGCCGCGGGCAGAAGCGACTTCACCGTTTATTGCGGGGACGACACCATGGTGCTCCAGGTGCTCAGCCAGGGCGGCGTGGGCGTCGTGAGCGGAGGGAGCCAAGTGGTCGGGAGGATGATGAAGCGCCTGATCGAGCTCTATTACAGCGGCGACAACGCCCAGGCCGAACGCCTGTACCTCAAGATGTTCCCCTTCTTCAAGGCTCTGGTCCAAAACGGCAGGGTCAGCCCGTTCCCGATTTTGCGGGCGGCCATCGAAATGAGTTCGGGCATCAAAATCGGTCCCCCGCGACTGCCCTTGAAACCGGCCACGGAGGAAGAGCGGGAGGTCGTCCGTCGTGTGCTCCAGGACCTCTCGGAATGGGTCGCCGGGTGAATGCCCCTCCCCAGCACACCGCTCCCGGAACCAACCGCAGGAATCGACAGGAAGCAGGTGAGAGGAGGTAGGTGATGAGGATGTTCCAGGCAGTACGAAGGTTTTGGAAGGTGCAGGCAGCCGCCCTCTTGCTGGGCGGACTCGTGCTCCTCACCGGACAGCCGGCCTCGGCGCAATCCGCTTGTACCTCGCTCAACATGCTCACGTGGGCGCATTTCATTCGCCCTTCCGACCAGTACCTGTCGCGGCTTGCCAGCGAGTTCGGCAAGCAGCACGGCATCAAGGTGCAGATCAGTTTCGTCGCGCTCAACGACGTGCCCACCAAGCTGGCGGCTGCAGCCTACTCGAAGTCGGGCCCGGACATCGTGCTCCTCATGAACTACAGCACCGCGCTCTACAAGGATGTCCTGCTCCCCCTGAACGACGTGGTGCTCAATATCCAGAAGCAGCACGGGCTCTTCGTCGAGGTCGGCCGCGAGGCCTCCCGGATCGACGGGGTATGGCGGTCCGTGCCCTGGTTCGTCACGCCCGCCCCCGGCAACGTCCGCAAAGACTACTTCGCCCAGGCGGGGCTGGATCCGGTAGCCGATACGGATACGTGGAGCAAACTGCTCGCCGCGGCGACCAAGTTGAAAGCCGCAGGCCACCCGGTCGGCCTGCCCATCAGCCACGCTGGTGACGCCAACGACTGGCTCCTCGCACTCCTCAACTCCTTCGGGGCGCAGGTCATCGACGCCAGCGGCAACGTCGCCATCGACTCCCCCGAGACCCGCAAAGCCCTCGACTACATCCGGCAGCTGGCCAAACAGATGCCCCCGGATGTCTTTGGCTGGGACGGTGGCGGGAACAACCGGTTCATCCTGTCCGGCACCGGCGCCTACACGATCAACCCCGCCAGCATCTACATTCAGGCCAGGAAGAGTTTCCCGGACATCGCCAAGAACCTGGTCCACGTTCCTCCCCCCGCGGGCCCGCGCGGGCGGTACACCACCACCACGACGTACACCCTGGGTGTGACCAGCTGGACCAAGTGCCCCGACCTGGCCAAGGCCTTCCTGGAGTTCCTCTTCGAACCCGAAAACCTCAACGGCTGGATCGAGGCCAGCGGTGGCTACAACGTGCCCCTCTTCCAGAAGCTCCCCGACCTGGGGGTCTGGCGCGACGATCCAAACATGAAGGCGGCGGCCGAAGTTGCGTCGTACCTGCGCCTCCCGTTGTGGCCCGCGCCACCGGCAGCAGGGGCCCAGAAGATCTATGACCTCTACATCATCCCCGACATGTTCGCCCGCGCCGCCCGCGGCGAGTCGAACGACCGCGTCATCGCCTGGGCCAAGGAGCAGCTGCAAAAGGCCTGGTTGGGTAAGTGATCGACTGTCCTTTCGGGGGTGCGCAGGTTGAGCCACGGTAACCCTCACGGTTCCTGCGCATCCCCGATTCGGTTGGGGGGGTTGACCAGGTGCGCCTCAAGCATTGGGGTGGGCTGGTGTTCGTTCTTCCGGCTCTGGCGATTCTGCTGGGTCTCATCGCCTGGCCGATCCTGGAAGCGATACGCCTGAGCCTCACGGACGCCCGCGTTGGCACGGCAGGCGATTTTGTCGGCCTTGCCAACTACCGATCGCTGCTCCGGAACAGCCTCTTCCTTACCGCGCTCTTCAACTCGGTGCTCTTCACCGTAACCGCGGTCTTCCTCAAAACCGTGCTGGGGCTTCTTGCCGCGCTGCAGCTGAACCGGAGCATGCGGGGCATGACCTGGATCCGCGGCGCCCTGCTGCTGCCCTGGGTCATTCCATCCACCTTTAGCGTCCTCGCCTGGCTGTGGCTGTTCGACTACCGTCTGGGCGCGCTGAACTGGGTTCTCCAGCAGCTGGGCCTGGCTCACTCTCCCCTTCCATGGCTTTCCGATCCCCTTTACGCCAGAATCTCCGTGATCCTGGTCAACGTGTGGCGCGGGCTCCCCTTCTTCGCCATCTCCATCCTCGCCGCGCTGGTTTCCATCCCCAAGGACCTCCATGACGCGGCCGAAATCGACGGGGCCAGCGGCTACGCGAAGTTTCGCTGGATCACGCTGCCGCTCATCGCGCCCACGCTCTACATCGTCATTCTCTTTTCCGTGGTGATGACGATCTCGGACTTCAACGTCGTCTACGTCCTCACCAAGGGTGGCCCCCAGAACGCCACCCACGTATTCGCCACCCTGGCGTACCAGAGCGCGTTCGCCAACGGAGAACTCGGGGTCGGCGCCGCGATCTCGCTTTTCGTCTTTCCCGTCCTTCTGCTCAGCATGTTCTTCCTGCTCCGCCTGGTGCAAAGAAAGGAGGTGGCATGAAAGAGCGGGCAACCACACGGGGGCGGAGGCAGCGCGGCCTTCGAATCGGGGTGCTCGTGAGCCTCCTCCTGATCCTGGCTTTCCTGGTGTTCGCCCTCTCGCCCTTTTACGTCATGCTCGTGACGTCCCTCAAATCCCTGCCCGAGCTCTACAACGCCAGGCTCTCGCCGTTCTGGGCGTTCAAACCGACCTTCGAGCACTTTCGCTATCTCTTCACCGAGACGCAGTATCTGCGGTGGTACGGCAACAGCCTCTTCGTCAGCCTCACCAGCACCGCGATCTCCACCGCGGTGAGCATCCTGGCGGCCTACGGCCTGGTGCGCGTCAGGTTCCCCGGATCGGAGGCCACCGGAATGGCGGTCTTCGCCGCCTACCTGATCCCCACCTCCCTGCTCTTCCTGCCCCTCACCAAGCTGGTCAACGCCCTCGGGCTCACCAACTCGCTGTGGTCCCTGGTCATCACCTACCCCACCTTCCAGGTTCCCTTTTCCACCTGGCTGCTCATGGGCTACTTCAAAGCCATCCCGCTGGAAATCGAAGAGGCGGCCTTCGTGGACGGGGCCACCCGGCTCGGAGCCCTGGTCAGGATCATCGTCCCCACCGCCCTTCCCGGCATCATCTCCGTGGTTATCTTCTCCTTCACCCTCGCCTGGGGCGAGCTCCTCTACGCACTGACCTTTATCTCCGACCCCTCCCGGATCACGCTCAGCCTGGGGACCGTGACCGCCCTGGTCCGGGGCGATGTCTTCTTCTGGGGGTCGCTCATGGCCGGAGGCCTTCTCGCCGCCGTCCCCGTCGCTTTCGTCTACGCGCTGCTTTCAAGGCTCTATATCTCCGGGCTGACCGCCGGGGCGACGAAGTAGCGGGGCAACCGACAGGGGGCTAGTCGAGCAGATGTTCGGCGGGATCGATTTCCCACGACCCTACCGCTTCCAGATCCTTGGCGGCTTCGTCGAGGTGCAGGCGCATGGCGCGCCTCGCGGCCTCGGGGTCGTGGGCTTCGAGCGCCCGGAAGACCGCCCAGTGCGTGGTCTGGGCTTTTTGCGGCACGCCCGGCAGGCTGGCCGTGAGGCGAAACCCGCTGGCGAGGATGCTGTGGATGGGCTCGATCAACTTGGCCAGCACACGATTGTTCGCCGACCGGATGATCAGGAAGTGGAACTCGACATCCGCCTTGTGGAAGGCTTCGGGGTCGCCGACCAGCGAATCCATCTTGCGAAGCAGCGTGCTCATCGCACCCAGCGTCTGGGGGGTAATCCGGCTGGCCGCCAGCCCGGCAATCTCGACCTCAAAAACCTTTCGTGCCTCGAGCAATTCCGCCTGGGCCAGGTAAAACCCGTCGCTCCCCTCCTGCAGGGCCAGGACCAGCGGATCGAGCGGGTTCCAGCGTTTCGGCGACGTCACGAACGTGCCCCTGCCCTGCTGCACTTCCACCAAACCCTTTTCGCTGAGCACCCGGATCGCCTCCCGGATAACGATGCGGCTTACCCCGAAGGTCTGGGCCAGCTGCGTTTCGGAAGGCAGAACGCGGCCGGGGGGAATCTCCCCCTGAACGATCTTCCTGGTCAGCTCGAAAACGACGCGTCGGTGCAGGGGCACCCTCGTCGCAGTTTGTACGCGGCGCATAACAGAATTTTAAACTCATATGAAGAGCAGACAAGATCCCAGGGCACAAACCGCGGCGCCAACCGCCCTCTATCGCGTCCTGGAGCCCATATACCCGTTCCACCTTGACACCGAAATGGCGGTGTGGGAGACTAAGTCATCATACGAGTTGGCGCAGACGGGGGGTGAGAACCCGGAGACAGGTCCATCGGCGTACGGACAGGCGCGGCAGCGGCCGACGGCCTGTGTGGATTCGGTCCAGGCCTTTCTTGCGGCACGGTTGAGGCGCCCCGGCTCCCGGACGGCGCCCACCTGAAAAGAAGCAAACGAAGGAGGACTTCCATGGGTCAGAAATTAGGGCGAATCATAGCGCTGGCCTTGCTCCTCGTCACCGGCACCCTGGCTTTCGCGCAGGGAAAGATCACCCTCAGGGTGTCCACCGCAGCGGTCCCGGACGACTGGCACGCCCGGGCGCTTCAGGTTTTCAAGAGCTACGTCGAGAATGCCGATCCGAACATCAAGGTCGAGGTCTACCCCGCGAGCCAGCTCTTCAAGCAGGACGCGCAGCTCCCCGCCATGCAGCGGGGCACGCTCGATCTCGCCTACGTCTCGGCGCAGCAACTCTCCACCGTGTTCCCCGACGTAACGCCCCTCACCGCCGGCTACGTCATCCAGAGCCCGCTTCACCTCTGTAGCGTGTGGAACGGTCCCTTCGGCGACGAGCTCAAGCAAAAGATCTCGCAAAAAGTCGGCATCACCATCCTCGACGCGCTCTACCTCGGCACCCGCGAGCTCAACCTGCGCACCGACAAACCCATCCGGACCCCGGACGATCTCGCAGGCATCAAGCTGCGGATGCCGAACAGCAAGGCGTGGTTATTCCTGGGCAAGGCGCTGGGGGCCAACCCGGTACCGCTGGCCTTCAGCGAACTCTATCTCGCGCTCCAGACCGGCACCGTCGACGGCCAGGACAACCCCCTGCCCACCGACTACCGGGCGAAGTTCTACGAGGTCACGAAGCAGATCGTGCTCACCGATCACCTCGTTGACGGCGTTCTTCTCGCCGTTTCGAACCGCACGCTCAAAAAGCTTTCCCCCAGGCAGCGCGAGATACTGCGCGAAGCGGCCAGGGCGGCCTCGTTCTTCAACAACCGGAACCGGATCTCCGAGGAACAGCAGCTGATCGAGTTCTTCAAGTCCAAGGGCCTCAAGGTCACCGTTCCCGATCGCGAGGCCTTCAGGAAGCGCGTCCTGGCGGCCTACGAGAACTCGGAGTTCTCCAAAAACTGGCCTCCGGGCATCCTGGAGAAAATCCAGAGCTACGCCAAGCAGATTCCCGACGAGTGCAGGGCCTACTTTCAGTAGCGAGCGTTGGCGGGCGGGGCGCGCGCCCCGCCCGCATCGCCATCTTTAGGGAGCGAGGCGATGGCTGCAGCGTTGCGACGAATCGCCGAAGGTGTTGGCGTTTTTCTGTTTGTGGTCATGTTCATGGGCTTCGCCGCCCAGGTAATCTCGCGCTACGTTTTCAACCGTCCGGTCATCTGGTCCACCGACGTCATCCTGATCTCCTACATCTGGTGGTTTACCTGGGCCTCGGCCTTCGTGGTTCGAAAAAGGGAACACATCGCCTTTGAGAATGTCTTCAGAGGAAGGTTCGGCCCGGCGATCACCGGTATCGCCGTCGTTCTCTCCGTCCTGGCCTTCCTGTGGATCCTGCCGGGAACCATCGACTACGTTCGCTTTATGTTTGGCCAGACCACCGGCGCGCTCGACATTCCCATCGGATATATCTTCATGGGTTTCATCGTTTTTAACCTGGGGGTCCCCGTCCAGCTCATCCTCGGCTGGCTGGAGTCAAGGCACCCCTCGAAAGCGGAGTGAGCCATATGAGCCTTGCCTTCCTGATCATGCTGGCCCTCATCGTCTTCTTCTTTCTGGCCGGGCTGCCTATTGGCATCAGCCTCATCGCCGGGAGTATCTGGTACCTCATCTTCACCGGCAGCGATCTGGGTCTTGCCGCCGAGCAAATCTCGAACGGCCTCTACACCAACTTCGTGATCCTGGCCGTTCCCATGTTCATCTTCGCCTCGCGCGTGGCCAGCGCCGGGAGCCTGATGGACCGGCTCGTGGACTTCGCCGCCAGCGTCGTGGGCTGGTGGCGCGGCGGGCTCGCCCACGTTAACGTCCTGGCCAGTCTCATTCTCTCCGGCATGAGCGGTAGCGCGGTAGCGGACGCCGCCGGAATCGGCCGGCTGCAGATCGAGATGATGACCCGGAGACGCCACTACACCGAGGCCTACTCGGCCGCCATCACCGCCACCTCGGCGGTTATCGGGCCCATCATTCCTCCCTCGATTCCAATGGTGCTCTACGCTCTCGTTTCCGAGGCCTCGCTCGGCGCCCTCTTTCTCGGGGGGGTCTTCCCCGGGCTCCTGATGGCCAGCGCGCTGATGGTGGCGGTGTGGTACACGGCGACGCGAAAGGGCTTCCCCGTTGATCAGCGCCTCACGTTCCAGGGTTTTATAACTTCCTTCGCCAGGGCGTTCCTGCCCCTCTTAACCCCGGTCATCCTGCTGGGGGGAATTTACTCGGGGGCCTTTACCCCCACCGAGGCCGCCGGCGTGGCCTCCGCCTACGCCCTCGCGCTGACCGGGCTCCTCTATCGCGAGCTGAGCCTGAAAGAGGTTTACACCATCTTCCTCGATTCGCTCCGGGACTCGACCGCGGTCCTGATCATCGTGGTCGGGAGCTTCCTGCTCAATTACATCATCACCATCGAGAGGATCCCCCAGCTCCTCCTGGCATTCCTCACCAACCTCCAGCTCTCCCCGCTGGCCCTCCTGCTGCTCATCAACGCGGTGTTCCTGCTCCTGGGCATGTTCCTCGACGCGTCGGTGCTGTTGCTGGTTGCGATTCCCCTGGTTCTACCCCTGATCAAGTCGATGGGCATCGATCTCGTGTACTTCGGGGTCGTGATCGTGCTGAACATCATGATCGGGCTGGTCACCCCGCCGTTCGGGGTTCTGCTCTTCATCGTCAAGGGGCTGGTTACGGCCCCCATGACTGAAATCATCCGGGAAAGCCTGCCTTTTCTGGTCGTGCTTCTCGCCTGCCTCTTGCTGATCATTTTCTTCCCGGGTCTGGTTCTCTGGCTTCCCCGTGAAGTACTCGGGCGATGAGCCCGTGGAAAGGAGTGCCCATGCAATTGATCATCCCTCCCCTGACCCTTTTCCGCCCCGATGAAACGCTCGATCTGGACGCCTTCCAGAAGCACTGCGACTTTCTGGCCCGGAGGGGGGTCGACGCCCTCTTTGTCACCGGCACAACGGGCGAGTTTCCGCTGCTCCGCGAAAAGGAACGCATCGAGCTCTTCCGGGCCGCGCTTGAAGCCGCGGGGTCGAGAACGCGGATCATCGCCCATGTCGGGGCCGCTTCCACCGTGGCAACCCGACGCCTGGCACTCGAGGCCAAGTGGATGGGCGTGCACGCCGTGGCCGCGGTAACCCCCTACTACTTCGGCTACCAGCAGCCCCACCTGATCCAGCACTACGCTGCCCTGCTCGAGGTCCTCGAGGGCCTCCCTCTCTACGCCTACACGATCCCGCAACGCGCGGGCAACGACCTCGACCCCACCAGCCTCGCGACCCTGGCGGGAAAGGGGCTTGCCGGCATCAAGGATTCGAGCGCCGACATGAACAAGATCGTGAACTACCTCCGTGCCGCGCCGGCCCTCGAAATCTTCGTGGGCGCGGACTCGCTGGCCCTGGCGGTGGCCAGGTCCGGGGTCAGCGGCATCGTCACCGGACCGGGGATGGTGATGCCGGAGCTCTTCCGGGCCATGCTGGACGCCGAGGCCGCGGGCGACCGCGAAAGGGCCGAGGCGCTCCACCGCCTGGCCTGGGCTGTGAGCGACGTCCTCGGCGGCGGCGCCCGCATCCACTGGATGCGGGCCGGGATGGCCTGGCGGGGTCTGCCGCCCGGCAACTCGCGCAGCCCGCTGCCGCGCCTGAGCACAACCGAGGAGCGGCAAATTGCGGAACGCCTCGAGGTCCTGCTGCCGAGCATTGAAAGCGCGGGCGTCCGCCTTCTGCCCCTTTAAGCGCTGGTGCGGGACTATCTTGGTTGATAGAGGCGACAGTCTGCCCCGAGGAGGTGTCAGATGATCGATCCCAAAGCGATAGCAAGCGATCAGGGCAAGGTCTATCTCGTTGCCAACGGAGATCAGCGGCTTTCAGCCAACCAGGTGTGCTGGCCGGCGCAAGAGGCGATGGAATCGCAGCTGACCGCGGCGTTCGAGAAGCTCGGTCTCCAGGTGGTTCGCGCTCACCCCTACGACCCCCACAAGCAGCACGGCTTTATCGACAGCCAGCGGATGGGGATGCGCGTCTTCGAGCGCATCCCCCGCGACGCGCCGGTGGTGGTCGCCCTCTCCGTCTGGCAGTTCAGCCACCATATCCTGGCCGGTCTGCGTGACCACAGGGGGCCGATCCTGACCGTCGCCAACTGGAGCGGCCAGTGGCCGGGGCTGGTCGGCCTTTTAAACCTCAACGGATCCCTGACCAAAATGGGCGTCACCTACAGCAGCCTGTGGAGCGAGGACTTCACCGACGGCTTCTTCATGAACGGCCTCCGGGAATGGCTGCTCACCGGCCGGATCCATCACGACCTGAGCCACGTCCATGCGCTCGACCCGGATCTCCTCCCGGAGGATGATCGCGAGCTCGGTGAAAACCTGGCCCGGGAACTGCTGCAACGCAAAGCCATCCTCGGTGTGTTCGACGAGGGCTGCATGGGGATGTACAACGCCATCGTCGAGGACGAGCTGATGAATGCCTGCGGCATCTACAAGGAGCGACTCAGCCAGTCCGCCCTGCTGGCCGAAATGCGGCGCGTTGCCGATTCCGAAGCCGAGGCCTGCCTCGAGTGGCTCCTCGACCGCGGGGTCCGCTTCCAGTGGGGCTCCGACGGCGCCAGCGAGCTGACGCGAAACCAGACCCTCGAGCAGCTCAGGATGTACGTGGCCGCCGTACGCATGGCCCACCGGTTTGGCTGTGACGCCATCGGCATCCAGTATCAGCTCGGCCTCATGGACATGGCTCCGGCGAGCGACCTCGCCGAAGGGCTCCTCAACAACCCCGACCGACCCCCGGTCTACGATCCGCGAACCGGCCAAGAGCTCTACGCCGGCGAGGCGCTGCCGCACTTCAACGAGGCCGATGAGGGCGCCGGCATCGACGCCCTCGTCACCCACCGGGTCTGGAAGGCCCTGGGCCTCGACCCTTCCACCACCCTGCACGACCTGCGCTGGGGGGACACCTACGACGGGCAGTTCGTGTGGGTGCTCATGATCTCCGGCGCCGCGCCCGCCTCCCATTTCAAGGGGGGGTACGCGGGGGCGGTGAGCGAACGGCAGCCCCCCATGTACTTTCCCGCCGGTGGCGGCACCCTCAAAGGGGTCGGCAAGCCGGGAACCATCGTCTGGTCGCGGCTCTACATCGAGGACGGTGCCCTTCACTGCGACCTCGGCACCGGCACCGTGGTTGACCTTCCCGAAGAGGAGGTCCAGCGGCGCTGGCAGCTCACCACGCCGCAGTGGCCCATCGTCAATGCCGTTTTCCACGGCGTGACGCGCGACCAGATGATGGCCAAGCACAAGGCCAATCACGTCAACGTCGCCTACGCGCCGGACGAACGCCGGGCCCGCCAGGCGCTCCGCGTGAAGGCAGCGATGTTGGCAACGCTGGGTATCAAGGTCAACCTCTGCGGCACGGAGGAACGGGCATGAGCGAGCTCCTGCTGGGCGTCGATATCGGCACCTACAGCAGCAAGGGCGTCCTGGTCACGCCCGACGGCCAGATCGTCAAATCCCACGTCGTCCCCCACACGGTGGATATACCCCAGCCCGGCCACGTCGAACACGACGCCGACGCCGTCTGGTGGCACGATTTCGTCGAGATCACCCGGAACCTCCTCGACGGCCGTCCCTATACCGGGAGCGACGTTCTGGCCCTGGCGGTGAGCGCGATCGGCCCCTGTCTCCTGCCGCTGGATGAAGACGGCCGCCCGCTCCGCCCCGGCATCCTCTACGGCGTCGACACCCGCGCCCAGGCCGAGATCGAAGCGCTGGAAGCCCGCTACGGAGCCGAACGGATCTTCGCCCACTCGCTGATGAGCCTGACGAGCCAGGCGGTTGGCCCCAAGATTCTCTGGATCCAGCGCCACGAACCGGAGGTCTGGTCCCGGACCCGGACCCTGACCACCGCCAGCAGCTACATCGTCTACCGCCTCACCGGGCGCCACGTGATGGACCGGCACACGGCCAGCCACTACATGCCCCTCTACGACCCGCAGACGGACGGGTGGAACGACGCGTTCGTGCGCGACCTCGGGGTCGCCGGCATGCTCCCCGACCTGGGGTGGAGCGACGATCTGGCGGGCAGCGTCACCGAAGATGCGGCCCGGCTCACCGGACTCCGGGCAGGGACGCCCGTGGCCGTCGGCGCCGTAGATGCTTTAAGCGAAGCCATCAGCGTCGGCGTGCTCGAACCCGGCGACCTGATGATCATGTACGGGAGCACCACCTTCTTCATCCTGGTCCAGTCAAAGCCGACGCCCGACCCGAGGGTATGGACCGTCGCCGGGGCCTTCGAGGGCCAGCGCAACCTGGCCGCGGGCATGGCCACCACCGGCAGCCTGACCCGCTGGTTCCGGGACCAGCTCGCCCGCGACCTGCCGGAGGAAGCGGCCTACGACACGCTTTTCGCCCAGGCCGCGAAGGTCCCGCCAGGATCCGGGGGTCTGCTGGTTCTCCCCTACTTCAGCGGAGAACGGACGCCGATCAACGATCCCAATGCCAAAGGCGTGATCGCCGGACTCACCCTGGCCCACGAACGCCAGCATCTCTACCGCGCGGTGCTGGAGGGCGTGGGCTACGGCATCCGCCACAACCTGGAGACCTTCCGCAGCTTAGGGGCTGAAATAAAGCGCGTCGTCGCCGTCGGGGGCGGCACGAAGTCGCCGACCTGGGTACAGATCGTATCCGACATCGCGGGCATCTCCCAGGAGCTGCCCCGCATCACGATCGGGGCCAGCTACGGCGACGCCTTCCTCGCCGGCCTGGCCTCCGGTAGCGTTCAGCGAGCTTCCCTCGAGCGCTGGCTGGGCCCGAGCCGGACCGTACGTCCGTCGGAGGAAAACCGGGCCACCTACGACCACCTCTACGCGCTCTATCTCGACCTCTACGAAAAGACGGCAGCGATCGTGCACCGGTTGTAGCCTTCCCCCGGTGGGTACCCGGGCTTCCCGCCCGGCGTCCGGCGTTCCTCACCGGTCCGGGGCGGGACCCTGCCCGGTGCCAGTGACCGGCGCAGGTCAGAAGCTCCGGCTGTTGAACCGACGCACGGGGATGAGGCGCAAGCTGGTCCGGATCGGAAACTCGCGGGGCCTCGTACTCCCAAAGGAGATGCTCGAGCTGCTGGGTCTCGAGCCGGGCGGCGAGGCCGAGGTCCAGGTGATCGGGAACACGCTGGTGGCGACGCCTGCGGGAGCCGACGAAGTCGAACTGCGGGCCGCCCCAACCTATTTCGCTTCAAAGCGGGAACGCACCCGGCTCTACAAGAAGCTCTCCGATGCCTGAGTTCCTGACCAAGCGCTTCCTGCTGGCCGTCCTCCGGGGCCTCATCGAAGCGTTCGGGGGCAGGCTCGACCTGCGTGATGAGGCAAGGTTAGAGGCTACGCTGGCCGCCCCGCAGGCCACCTTCAGGGGCGCCGAGCCGTATCCCACCCCGGCCGCGAAAGCCGCGGCGTACCTGGTGGGTATCGCCAAGGGGCACCCCTTCGTCGACGGTAATAAACGCACCGCCCTCGCGGCCATGGACGTGTTCCTGTGCCTGAGCGGGTGGAAACCCACCCCGGGGGACGGGCCGACCTTCGGACCCGTGGTCAAGGTCGCCCGGTGCGCGCACGGGGTGGAAGGCCCCCCGGATCATCGATGCCGCGCTTACCTTGCCCCGGTCTGAGCGCGGCGAAACACGGCGGCCCGTTCCGTGCCCTTTTAACTCGAAAACGGTCGCCCCGCCCTCTCTTTTCGGTTATCCGTCCGGCCGAGCCCAACTTCGATCTCGGGCCAGCGAAAAAACTCCGACGCCAGACAGGTGGCTACTCTCGGGGTATAATAGCCACATGGAGCGCGTGAGCGCGAGGGAGCTCAAGAACCGCCTAGGCCGCTACCTTAAACTGGTGCGGCAGGGCAAGAGCCTGGAGATCACGGACCGGGGCCGGCCCGTGGCCCGGCTGGTCCCCCGGGAAACCGGGTTGGAAGAACGGCTCCTGGCCATGGCCGCTCTGGGCCTGCTCGAGGCAGGGGAGGGACAGCTCCCGCCTCGAGCCCCCGTGGCCCGGGCCCGAACGAGCGTGGCCGAACTCCTGGTTGAGGACCGGTAATGTCCCCGGTGGTCTACCTTGACACCAGCGCTCTGGTCAAGCGGTACGTGGAAGAAACCGGCACCCCCGAGGTCCAAACGCTCATTCAGGCGGCGGACGTGCTCGGCACTTCAGCCCTGGCCCGGGTGGAGATGGCCGCGGCCCTGGCTAAGGCGGTGCGGGTGGGGGCACTTACCCGGGAAGAAGCGGGGACGGCTCTGGAAACCTTCCTCACGGACTGGCCACGGCTTTACCGCCTGAAGGTCACGGACCCCCTTTTAGAGCGAGCTTCGGACCTGGCGTGGAAAGAAGGCATCAGGGGATACGACGCCACCCACCTTGCGGCAGCCCTCCTTTGGCAGGAGATGCTGGAGGTGCCGGTGGTCATGGCCACTTTCAACCACGACCTGTGGAAGACCGCAAGAAGAAGGGGTCTCGAAGCCTGGCCCAAGGCACTGTGAAAGGCCAGCCCCTCCCCCACTTTGACCGGCAGGTCCCTGCTTTCGCGCTCCCCACCCAACCGGCGCTGGCCGCGCATCAACCCGGGCAACCGAGCACCCATCTCACTCTTGGGGCTTGGTGTGAACAACGTGGTGAGACTGCACAGCTAGCTTAAAGAGTTAGCGTACAAGACGGTATCAAAATACGCGACGTTATCGCTTTTACAACGGCACCGTCTCGTTCAGTGCGGCGGATACAATGATTGTTACCGTGACGCTTGCAGAAGCGCTTCAGCTTGAGGTTTTCTCGGGCGCTCGGCTAGTCGCTGGCGATAAAGGGCTAGGGCGAGAACTTAAGTGGGCCCATGTAGTAGATATACCTGATCCTTTTCCCTGGGTTCGCCCAGGTCAGTTGCTCTTAACGACGGGGTACGCATGGCCTCGGGAGGATGATGCTCTTCGAAGGCTGATTCGCAGATTGAACGAATGTGGTCTTTCAGGCGTTGGGCTAGCTGTTCCCCAGTTTTTCGAGCACTTTCCTGAATCGGCATGTGAAGAGGCGAAGCACCTGGGTCTACCGCTCCTTGAAATCCCTTGGGAAGTCCCGTTTGCGCTGATCACCGAGGAAGTTCACAGAGTCATCTTGGCCGAGCAATATGCGATCATCGAGAGGTCTGAAGACATCCACCGTGTGCTCACCAGGGCGGCTATAGGTGCGGAAAGCTTACAACAGATTGCGGAAACCTTAGGACGGTTGCTCCAGCGCGACGTGACCTTTGAGGATCCAGAGGGAGTTTTGCTCGCCCACTATACGGCTGACCGTTTGTCTGGTTTGGATACAGATCCAGTTCGACAAGCTACGTTGGAAACGGGGGCAACGCCACCTGAAGTTTGGCATGTGCTTGAGGCTGAAGGTTATCTGTCCCGGATTAAGCGAAGCAACACCCCTGTTCACATTCCTTCCCTGCCACAACTCGGACTAAAACCCAGAGTGGTATGTCCCATCCGTGTCAAAGGGGAGCTGGTTGGGCTTGTGTGGATTATTGAGGGTGACACTCCTCTTGACGAACTTGACCTTCGTGCCGCAGAGCATGCGGCTACGATCGCTGCGCTACACATCACGCACCAGCGAGCGTTGGCCCAGCAAGAAACACGGCTTGGGTACTCCTTTCTTGATGCGCTACTCGAGGGTCGCTTTGAGCCGACTCCACACAACTTGGAACGAGCCCGACTGATGGGTTTTGACCTAGAGGCATCATATCGAGTGTGGGTTCTGGTGCTTGAAGAGGGGGTACCCCTTTCACGAGAAGGATTCATGCGCCGGGAGGACCTCAGTGTACGGGTCCGTAGGCGATTGGGAGACCTGGGCCTTAAGCCGCTCGTGACCGTTACCCTGAACCGTGTCATTGGGCTCCTGACAGAGACCGTAGACCCAAGCCAACTTTGGAAAGTCATATCATCGCCGAACTTGGTAATGCTGGTGGGGCGTTCGCACTCTGGTCCTGAGGGAGTTGCCCGGAGCTACCGGGAGGCACTTTCGTTGTTGCCTTTAGCGACACCTGGACAACTGTATCTTTATGAGAGTTGGCTGATTCCACGGGTGCTACTTGGTGATCCCGATGCTAGAGAAGCGTTGGTCCAATCTTTATTCGGCGCTCTCTGGCCCCGAAGGGGCGGCGAGGCCTTGGTGCAGACTCTTGTGACTTGGGCTCGCTGTGGGTTTCGTCAGAAAGAGGCCGCCTGCGAGCTCAACGTTCATCTCAATACCCTCCGCTACAGACTCGAGCGTGTGGAGTCCCTCCTTGGGCGCGATCTTAGCGATCCCCAGACTCGTTTTGAAATCCGCCTGGCTACTGAAATATTGTTAACTACACATAAAAAATACACTTAGAGATTGGTATTAAGCAACATAGATATTCCCCCCCTGCGTATGTATCTTTCTTTCAAGAACTCAAAAGGGGGGTCGTAGTTTTTGGCAGGCACGCGAAACCAAACCCTATACGAACTTCGCCAGCGACATGTACCCCGCGGCGTTGCTAGCGCTCACCCTATCTTTGCGGCCCGTGCCGAGGGGGTAAAGGTCTGGGATGTGGATGGGAACGAGTACATCGATTTCGCGGGGGGAATCGGTGTGGTGAACGTGGGGCATAACCACCCCCGTGTAGTCCAGGCGGTCCAGGCCCAAACCGAAAGGTTGATTCACACTTGTTTCCAAGTGGCTATGTACGAGCCATACGTCCGATTAGCAGAGCGACTTGGGGCGTTGGCGCCGGGAGAGTTTCCTAAGAAAGCGATTTTCCTGACCACTGGCGCCGAAGCAGTAGAAAACGCCATCAAAATAGCCCGGGCTTACACAAAGCGACCTGCCGTGATAGCGTTCACAGGAGGATTCCACGGGCGCACGCTTTTGGGGATGACGCTTACGGGGAAGACCAAGCCCTACCGGCAGAACTTCGGTCCCTTTGTCCCGGAGATCTACCACGCGCCGTACCCCTACGAATACCGGGGATGGGACACGGAGCGGGCTTTGAGAGCGCTCCGGGAGCTTTTCGAGACCCAGGTCAGCCCCGAGCGGGTCGCTGCGGTCATCATCGAGCCCGTTTTGGGGGAGGGAGGGTTTGTGCCTGCCCCCTTTGAGTTTCTGCGCGAGCTGCGGCGGATTACGGAGGAGCACGGCATCCTGCTGATTGCGGACGAGGTACAGACGGGTTTTGGCCGCACCGGCAGGATGTTTGCGATCGAGCACAGTGGCATAATTCCCGACCTCATCACGGTAGCCAAGAGCCTTGCCGGGGGGCTTCCGCTTTCCGGTGTCATTGGCCGGGCCGAGGTCATGGATGCGCCTGAGCCTGGTGGTCTGGGAGGAACCTATGCCGGCAATCCTCTTGCTTGTGCAGCATCGCTGGCGGTGCTCGAAATATTTGAGGAAGGGGGGCTGCTTGAGCGAGCTAGGTCTTTAGGTGAGGAGCTAATGGAAGGCTTCCGGGCGCTGCAGGGGCGATTTCCCCAGGTCGGAGACGTGCGGGGCCTCGGGGCCATGGTGGCGATGGAGTTGGTGGAGGACCGGGAGACCAGGACTCCGGCACCGGAGCTCACTGATCAGGTCATCGCTGCCGCTAGGGAGAAGGGGCTTTTGCTGGTCAAAGCCGGGCTCTATGGCAACGTGATCCGAGTGCTGGTGCCGCTCACTGTCACAGATGAAGAGCTGAACTACGCCTTTGATGTCTTAGAGAAAGTTCTTTCTTCACCGGCAGTAGAGACTTGAAAAAGGCTTTTGCTTGGGAACCTTAGCAAAGTTCTAAAAGGAGGAGGGGGGCGATGCAAATGAAGCGTAAAGTCAGCAGACGGAAGTTACTGAAGGGTGCGCTTGCGACTGGTGCACTGATGGCCACTAAAGGTCCATGGTTTTGGGTTAAAGCCCAATCTCGGCCGCTGACCGTCGCAGTATATGGGGGCATATTCAAGGAGGTTCTGGATAAGGCTCTCTTTGAACCATTCCGGAAAGACACGGGAATCGCCGTTGAATCCCGGCCCGAGCCTACCGGTGAGGCCATGTACGTGCAGCTCAGCCAGGCCGTTGCTGCGAACCGTGCTCCAGTAGACGTGGCGATCATCAAGTCAACCGAGGTCATCAAGGGAATACGCAGCAACCTGTGGTCACCTTACGACGAAGCCAGTATGCCCAATCTTAAGTACGTCGAAAAGCCCTTCTTTAGGCGTGAGGGTGGGAAACTTTACACGGTTGCTGCCCTGGCTTGGTACATTAACCTTGTCTATAACAAGCAGTTCATCAAGACGAACCCCAATAGTTGGGCCGATTTCTGGGATCCGCGCTACCGTGGCCAGCTTGGGTTGCTCAGTCTGCCAGGGAACAGCTATTTGCTGGACATTGCGGCGCATACGTTTTTTGGGGGGAAGCAGGTTCTGCAGACTAAGGAAGGAATCGAGCGCGTACTTAAGAAGATCGCTGAACTAAAGCCAAACGTAAAGCTTTGGTACCGCGACGAGGCTACGTTCGAGCAAGCACTGATTACAGGTGAAGTTCCCATGGGCCAGCTCTATAATGACGTTACGCAGGTTCTAGTCGATAAAGGTGCGCCCGTGGTTTCAGTTTTTCCTAAGGAGGGGCCTATTGTAGATCGCGGAGAGTGGATTGTACTCAGAACGTCATCCCGCAAAGAGGAAGCGTTCGCGTTCATCAACTATGCTTCCCGTCCGAGTGTCCAGCAGCGTATAACAGAAAACCTTTACACGATTCCTACCGTGCGACAAAACTTGATTACCTTAAAGCCCGACCTTGCTGAGCGCGTTCTCGGTCCTGGGCCGGAAAAGGCTATCGTCCCTGAGTACCGGATCTATCTTGACCTGGAGGACTGGCTGAACGAGAGGTGGAAGGAAACCATTATTGGATAACGTGAGCGACCGATCACATGAGTACGATTCGAGTTGTAGACCTTGAAAAACGGTTCGGAAAGGTAACCGCAGTCAGAAAACTCTCCCTGTCCGTGGGGGAGGGAGAGTTCCTCACGCTTCTCGGACCCTCTGGCTGCGGTAAGACGACGACTTTGCGGATGATCGCAGGCTTCGAAACGCCCAGCGCAGGCCGTATTTACTTCGATGATGCGGACGTTACGAACCTTCCCCCATATCGACGCAACATCGGGATGGTCTTTCAGTCTCTCGCACTTTTCCCCCACATGACCGTGGCGGAAAACATCGCCTATGGGCTTCGGATGCGAAAAGTGCCGGAACCCGAGATAAAGCGCCGCGTGGAGTCGATGCTGCGACTGGTTCGCTTAGAAGGGATGGGGGAACGCAAACCGGGGGCGCTTTCAGGCGGACAGCGGCAACGGGTTGCTTTCGCACGGGCTCTGGCGATTAATCCGAGGATTCTTCTGTTGGATGAACCCTTTGCAGCACTGGACCGAAAACTTCGCGAACAGCTTCAGATCGAACTAAAACGCTTACACCGCCAGCTGGAAGTCACCACCATTTTCGTTACCCATAACCAGCGGGAGGCCTTTACGCTTTCGGACCGCATTGCCGTGGTAAATCAAGGCGTCATCGAACAGGCGGGTACCCCTCAGGAGTTGTACTACCGTCCCCGCACCCTGTTTGTTGCGGATTTTGTTGGTGAGGCGAACCTCTTCCCAGCCCGACTCGTAGAGCGGAGCGGCGATCTGGCGTGTTACGAACTCATCGAGGAAGGCGTGCAGATTGCTCTCCGGGCAGAGGGAACCCCACCTTCGGAAGCCGCCGTCATGGTACGCCCCGAGCTTGTCAAGATCTCACGTTCGGATGAGGGAAATCGTGGCGTGCCTGCTCGAGTGGATCTCATCCGGTTTATTGGGGAACTCCTGGAGGTCAGGCTTCTCACTCGGGGGGGGCACGAAGTTGTGGCGACCCCACCGCTAGACATTGCGCGGGAGCTCCGGGTGGGTGACGAGGTGCAATTACACCTCTCTCCTGAGCACGTATGGGTGCTGGAGGGAAGACCGTGAAGCGGTGGACTCCTCTTTGGCTCCAAGGGACAATCCTTGGGATTCCAGCCCTGTTCCTCATTATTTTCTTTGTAGCCCCCCTGGCTCTTCTTATCGTGTTTAGTTTTTTTCAGAACGTTCCCGGTGGGGGCTACGTACGCGATTTTACCATTGAGAACTATGTGAGGTTGTTGAAGCCCCTTTACTTAGGCCGTCTGGGTTTTACAATTTGGATTTCTGCGTTAACTGCTTTTGCGAGCCTTGCTATCGGCTTCCCTTTCACGTATTTTATTGTGCGTCTTGCGTCTCCACGCTTGCAAAGTCTTGCAATCGGGACCGTGGTAAGCACGCTCTGGCTCACTTACGTTGTGCGCGCCTTTGGTTGGTCAGTGCTGCTTTCTCGCAGCGGGGGTGTTGGAAAACTGCTTGCTTGGCTTGGCCTCGTAGAAATCCCCCCCAGCTACACGCCGGGATTCGCCGCCACGTTCATTGGTTTCGTGTATGTCTACCTTCCTTTTATGATCCTTTCGCTCTATGGTTCTTTACGCGGCCTTTCCCGAGAGCTGGAGGAGGCTTCCATTAGCCTTGGTGCGAATTGGTGGCAAACTCTACGTAAGATTGTAGTTCCACTAGCCCTGCCGGGTATGATGGCAGGTTCCCTTCTTGTTTTTTTGTTGGCGATTGGGACCTACGTAGTTCCTGTGATCCTCGGAAAACCACAGCAATGGACCCTCCCGGTGTTAATTACCGACCAGGTGCTCTACGAGAGCAACATCCCGTTTGGCGCCGCCCTTTCTATTGTCCTCGTCCTGATAGTAGGGGTTCTTCTCATAGGGTTTGGGCGCCTGTTAAGGGGAGGGGGTGTACTGCGTCGTGGGTAAGGTGCGCGGAGAGGGTGTCTTCCTCCTCATCACCGTGGCCTTCTGGGTCGGGCTTATTTTCCTTGTTGCGCCGTTGGTCGTGATTGTTGGAGCCTCTCTTGCGCCAGGTCAGTTCATGGTGTTCCCTCCTGGCGGCTTTTCGTTTAAGTGGTATGGAGAGCTGATCGCTAGCCGGGACTGGGTGGAAGCCATCCGCAACAGTATGATTATCGCTTCGACTTCCGCCATAGCCGCTACTGCGTTTGGTACAGCGCTGGCCTTAGGCATTCACCGCTTCCGACCAGCTTGGGGCGGCGCTCTCCTGGGATTCAGTATGCTTCCATTGCTGATTCCCCCAGTAGTAGCCGGAGTTGCCTTCACAACCTTCTTTTACCAGCTGGGTATTCCTCCAGGAATCACCAAGATTGCTATTGCCCACGCCGTAATCAACGGACCGTTCCCCTTGGTTCTCGTTTACAACGGCCTGGAGCGGACTACACCGGAGGTCGAAGAAGCGGGAATGAGCCTTGGAGCGACTCCTCTAACCGTTCTAAGAACGGTGACGTTTCCGCTTATTGCCAACGAAATCTTCGCAGGACTTCTCTTCAGCTTTGTACTGTCACTGAACGAGTTCATAGTGGCCTTCTTGGTGTCAGGATTTACTGTTACGACGCTGCCAATCCAAATTATGTCGTCCTTGCGATACTCCTACTCTCCCATTATTGCCGCTGCTTCGACAGTGTTTATCGTAGGTACGTTCGCCCTTATGTATGCGGTAGACCGTTTTACTCGAGGGGGGCTCTGGCGGTGAAGGGAAGGGGAGGCATCCAGATCGTACTTGCCCAACTGGCACCTGAGCCAGGAAATCCTGCAGCCAACTTGGAGCGCGTCGAAACGGTATTACGTGACTCGGTGCCCTATCTAACCAGTGAGGCAAGAATCGCCGTATTCCCTGAGCTCTTCGTCTCAGGTTATGGTGCGACCTATGCTCGCCGATTGGCCCAAGAGGTGGAAGGGGCATGGACTGAAGCGCTTCTCCGCTTGGCTCGACGTTACGAGATAGCCTTGATCATCGGTTTGCCAGAGCGTGGACCCCAAGGAGAGCTATTCAACAGCGTCGTAGCTGTCGACGCCAATGGAATGCTGCGTGGTATCTACCGGAAGGTTCACCTGTATGCTCACGAACGCGACCTTTTCGAACCTGGGAGCGATCTCGTTGTCGTGGACCTTGGATTCGCCCGTTTGGGGCTTGGCATTTGCTACGACGTTGAATTCCCCGAGTGGTCTCGTTTGCTTGCGCTTTCAGGGGCGGGGCTCTTGGTGTTTCCTAGCGCTCACATGTCCCCTTGGGAGGAGCACCTTCGGTGCATGGCGAAATGCAGGGCGCTTGAGAACCACCGTACCGTGGTTGTGGCAAACCGGGTTGGGAGCGAGGAGGGGCTGGTATTTTCGGGCCTAAGCGGTGTATGGAAACCGGACGGGGTGCCCAACGTTTTGGCTCCCCACAGCGAAGAGGCGGTACTCGTGGCCACGGTGCGCGATTTAGATTCGGCCGCTCGGCCGTTCGACTACCTCCTGGACAGGCGCCCTGAACTTTACACCCCCATTTGCAAACCCACTCGAAAGGAGGAATAAGTATGCCACGATACGGTCCCGTTAGCTCTTTGGAGTCACCTAGGTTTACGGGGGTACGCACCTTCATGCGGTTGCCCCACCTGCGGACGTTGGACGAGGTTGACTTCGTCGTGGTGGGCATTCCTTGGGACGATGCCGTCACCTACCGTACCGGCGCTAGATTCGGGCCGGATGCGATTCGGCGTATGTCAATCATGCTTCGCCCATGGAACCCTGCTCTAGACGTACGAATTTTCGAGTACCTATCTGGTGTGGATTATGGAGATGTTGCTGTTGTCCCCGGCTATATTGAGGACACCTACGCTCGAATTGAGGCGGATTTCGAAAAAATTGCACGTGCAGGGGTGATTCCGTTTGCTATGGGCGGGGACCACTCGGTAACCCTAGGGGAGCTTCGTGGACTAGCCAAGGTGCACGGACCCCTTGCCCTTGTGCACATCGATGCCCACCTGGACACGCTGGACGAGTACTTTGGGAGAAAGTACAACCACGGAACTCCGTTCCGACGCGCCGTGGAAGAGGGGCTGGTTAATCCCGATCGTTCGATTCAAATAGGAATTCGTGGTTCAAACTACGGACCTGAGGACTATGAAGGGACCCGCGATCTGGGATACGAGCTCATCACCATGTACGAAGTTGATGTAATTGGTCTCGAAGAAGTCATCCAGCGAGTCCATGCCCGAGTCCAGGATCATCCCTGTTTCGTGAGCATTGACGTGGACGCCCTTGACCCCGCCTACGCCCCAGGGACAGGAACCCCTGAGGTGGGAGGGTTCACTTCAAGGGAGATGCTTCGGCTCATCCGAGGTTTGCAGGGCCTCAGAATTATTGGCGCGGATGTTGTTGAGGTGCTTCCCATGTTCGATCCGGGAGAAATCACCGCTTACCTGGCGGCTAACCTCCTTTACGAACTTGTCTCCTTGTTGGCGCTAAGACGGAGGGATACCAGGTGAGGGTCTCGTTCCATGCAGAGCGGTTTGGCGACTCCGTCATTCGGAAGATGACGCGACTGGCCGAACAGTATGGCGCCATCAACCTTGCTCAAGGATTCCCCGATTACGATCCGCCAGAACTCTTGCTGCAGGCTGCCATCGAGGCGGTTCGGGGGAGCTACAACCAGTATTCGACGACGTATGGGTCAATAGAGCTTCGAACGGCGATCGCGGGCCATTATAGCCACCTGGGACTGTCCGTAGACCCAGAAGCGGAAGTAACGATTACTTGCGGCGCGACGGAGGCTTTGGTTGCCACTCTACTTGCTTTGGTCAATCCGGGGGATGAAGTTATACTATTTGAGCCCTTTTACGAGAACTACGTTCCGGCCATTGCCTTTGCAGGTGCTTTCCCCCGGTTTGTCCGTTTGCGCCCGCCAGAGGATCCCGACGGCGTTTGGCATTTCGACGAAGCTGACCTTCGCGCCGCGGTGACGTCACGTACGAAGGCCATGATTCTCAACACTCCACACAATCCAACTGGGAAAGTCTTCTCGCTTGAAGAGCTAAAGTCGATTGCCGAACTCGCCACAGAATCCGGGATCTGGCTTATTACCGATGAAATCTACGAACATATCGTGTACACAAGACCTCACGTGCGTGTGGCGACACTCCCAGGTCTTTACGATCATACGGTCACCGTCTCAGGGGCTTCAAAAACCTTTGCTGCTACGGGATGGCGGATCGGGTGGATTTTGGCTTCCAAACCGGCCACGGAAGCCATCCGAAAGATCCACGACTTCCTCACCGTGTGTGCCCCTACTCCCTTTCAAGAGGCGGTCGCCAAAGGGTTTCTTAAAGAGCAGGCGTATATTAAAAATCTGAGTTTCGATTATGCGCGGAAGCGAGACCTTCTTCTCTCCGGAGTGCGCCAGGCAGGGTTTCGTGCATATGCTCCAGAAGGGGCGTACTATATTCTCGCTGATGTTTCGCCATGGTCACATAATGATGTGGCATTTTCAGAAACATTGTTAAAGGACGCCGGTGTTGCCGTTGTACCGGGTTCGAGCTTCTATAGCGAAACACCAGATGCGCCCATGGTTCGGTTTGCGTTTGCGAAGAAACCCTCGACACTTGCTGAAGCTATTAGGCGGCTAGACCAGCACTTGTGATCATTGTCGATCAAGAGACTGACCGCAATCGGGCGGAAAGTAGCGCAAAGATAGGGGCGCATTACACCGCGACGGACCTCCGGGGAAGTCCAGAGACGTGTGATTGAACTCCGTAGGCGTCGCTGGCCCGACCACGCCATCGGCAGGAGGCTTGGCCTTTCCAAGAGCACGGTGGGGCGCATCCTGAAAGCCGAGGGACTCAACCGGCTCTCCGTTTTGGACCCCAAACCCCCGCCCAGGCGCTTTGAGGTTGAGGCTCGCGGGGTCCTCCTGCACCTGGGCACCAAGAAGCTCGCGCGCTTTAAGAGGCCCGGCCACCGGGTGACCCAGAACCGAAAGGATCGCAACCGCTCGCCCGGCTGATCGTACGTCTTTGCTGCGGCACGCGATTACAGCCGGGTGGCCTACGCGGAGGTGAAGGGGAATGAGCGAAAGGAGAGCGCCGTCGCCTTTTTGCTCTCCGCCCTGCGTCACTACCGGCGGCTGGGCATTCAGGTGAGCGGGGTGATGACAGACAACGCCCGGATCTTTCAGTCCGAGCGTTTCCAAAGGGTGCTGCGGTGGCTGGGCCTAAAGCACAAGACGACCCGACCCTACACGCCAAGGACCAGTGAGCTACTGACGGCCAAAGCCGTCAGTAGCTCACCAAACACTTTGAACCTCCTCCCAGACGCCCTTTTCGCGCCTTCTCATGCCGTCAAACACGGGTTGAGGTCCGCCTGAGCCCGGGCCGCCCTCGACGGTCACCCGATGCATTCCCCGCCAGCTCGCCTGGATTCGCAAGACCCGACGATCAGGTCTCCCCCAGACGGTAAACCGTCGCCGCGTTACGGCCAAAGATCCCGGCCCATTGCTTACTGCCGGGCGTGAAAAGCTCGGGATCGATGCTGAGAAGAATCGACTCAAGCGCATCTTTAACCCTGCCGTAGGAAGCAGCCAGGTTGCAGACCGGCCAGTCGCTCCCGAAAAGACAGCGTTCGGGACCGAAGAGCTCGAGGACCCTTCGTACGTAAGGCGCGATCTGCGCAACGGTCCAACCGTGCCAGTCAGCCTCGGTCACGATTCCGGAAAGCTTGCACCAGACATTGGGCAGCTCGCTGAGCGGGGCGAGCCGTTCCTCCCACGCCTCCCACTGGCCTTCAGCGATGTTGGGTTTTGCGATGTGGTCAACGACGAAGCGGGTCTCGGGGTGATTGCGGGCGGTTTCAAGGCAGGCTGGCAGTTCGCGGACCCGGGTCAGGAAGTCATAAACCAAACCCCGCTTGCCCAACTCGGAAATGCCCGCCTGTACCGGGTCCCGGAGCAGCCAGCCGGGGTCCGGTTCATCATGGACCTGATGCCGGATTCCCACCAGGTAACGGCCGTTGGGCGAACTCAGCAACTCGTCGAGGGTGGTGCCGACGTGCGGGTCGGCCAGGTCCACCCAGCCGACCACCCCGGCGACGAAGTCCGTCTGATCAGCGATCGCGAGGAACTCGTAGGTTTCCTCGAGGCTCGATCGGGTTTGTACAAGGACGGCTTTGTCGACGCCAGCTTCCTGGAGGAGCGGCCGCAAGTCGGCGGGGGTGAAGTCACGGCGGATCGGGGCGAGCGATGGGTCGTCCAGCCACGGATACCGGATCCGGCTGGGGAACAGGAAGTGCTGGTGGGCATCGATGACCATGGCCGATCCCGTTACGCGTCGGCGACGGTGTGGTGGGTCTGTACCCCGAGACCGTCGATTCCGAGGCGGACGACCTGACCCGGGCGCAGGAAGACCGGGGATGGTTTCTGACCGAGGCCGACACCGGCCGGTGTGCCGGTGGTGATGATGTCGCCCGGGTAGAGGGTGAAGCAGTGCGACAGGTAACTAACCAGCTGGGCCACCCCGAAGATCATGTCCGCGGTCGTGCCGTCCTGGTAGCGTCGCCCGTCGACCTCGAGCCAGAGATGGAGGTCCTGCGGGTCCGGCACCTCGTCGGCGGTGACCAGGTAGGGGCCCAGGGGACCGAAGGTGTCGAAACCCTTGCCCTTGTCCCAGAGCCCGCCGCGCTCAAGCTGGAGTTCCCGCTCCGACACGTCATTCACGACGCAATATCCGGCGACGTAATCGAGGGCGGTCTCGGCCGGAACATATTTCGCGGGCCGGCCTATGACCACTCCGAGTTCGACCTCCCAGTCGGTCTTTTGCGAGCCGCGGGGGATGATCAGGTCGTCGTCGGGACCGCAAATGGAGCTGGTCGCCTTGAGGAAGACGACGGGTTCTTCCGGCATTGGAGCCCCGGTTTCCCGTGCGTGGTCCCGGTAGTTGAGGCCGATGCCGATGAATTTCCCGACCCCGGTCACACAAGCACCCAGGCGGGGACGCCCCTCGACCAGGGGCAGCGTTCGAGGATCGAGACTCCGTAGCCGCGCGAGGGTCTCCGGGAGCAGGGCATCGGGACCGATGTCCTCGATGACGGTGGAAAGATCGCGTAAGCTTCCTTCCCCATCAAGGATCGCGGGTCTTTCCTTGCCAGGTTCTCCGTAACGAACAAGCTTCATTCTGATCACCTCGTTCGGGCTTGTACCTTTCGAGCTTGCCAGGGCGCGAGGGCGCGAAGCGAACGTCGGCAGGGCATTTAGGTGGTCCAGCCCCCATCGATCAGGTGGATGGCTCCGGTGGAAAAGGCCGACTCGTCGGATGCGAGGTAGAGGGCCAGGTACGCGACCTCCTCCGGCGTGCCGACCCGGCCCATCGGCTGGCGGGCGATGAATTCACGGCGCACCTCTTCGACATCCCTGCCCGTGGCCCGTGCCTGCCGTTCCACTCGCTCTTCCCAGGAGGGGCTTGCAATCGTTCCCGGGCAGATGGCGTTGCAGCGGATACCGCGATCGACGAAGTCAGCCGCCACCGCCTTGGTCATGCCGATGACCGCGGCTTTGGTTGCTCCGTATACAAAGCGGTTGGGCACGCCCTTGATTGAGGAGGCCACGCTGGAGATGTTGACGATCGACCCACCGCCCTGCGCCAGCATCTTGGGGATGGCCGCTTGCATGGTCCAGAACATCGAGCGAGCGTTGAGGTCAAAAGAGAAATCCCAGTCATCGTCGGTGCATTCCAGGATGGTGCCGTGGTGGACAAAACCTGCGCAGTTGACCAGGACGTCGAGCCGGTCAAGCGTATTGATCGTCTCAAAGACTGCAGTCCTGTCCGTGACGTCAAGCTTTGCGGTCTTGCACCCCAAGCCCTCGAGAAGCTCGGGCCGCAGGTCCGTTGCCAGGACATCGGCCCCCTCCCGGGAAAAGAGCTCGGCGATCGCGCGCCCGATCCCCTGACCCGCCGCGGTCACAAGCACCGCCTTTCCCTCAAGCCGTCCGGCCATCGCTCTCACCCCTCTGCCTTCGGAACAGGAACGTTCTCCGGAAGAAGACCGCGCGCAACGAGCGCCGCCCAGAACTCTTGCGGTATGGGCCGGCGGAACATCGCCGCGTTCTCGCGAAGCTCATCCGGCGTCCTGGCGCCGCTCAGAACAGAGACGACCGCGGGATGCCCGAGGGGGAACTGGATGGCCGCCGCTTTGAGCGGCACCCCGTAGCGGTCAGCGACGGCCCTGATCTTTTGCGCCCGATCCAGGATGTCGCGCGGGGCCGGCAGGTAGTCGTAGGTAGCACCCGGCCGCGGATCCGCCAGGATGCCGGAGTTATAGACACCCCCGATGACAACGCCGATTCCCCGCTCAGCACAGCGCGGAAGCAGCACCTCAAGCGCCGACTGGTCGAGCAGGGTATAGCGCCCGGCCACCAGGAACACATCGAAATCGCCCTCGAGCGCGAACTCTGCGAGCCAGCTCGCGTCGTTCATACCGACGCCGATGGCCTTGATGAGCCCCTGCTCTTTGAGGTCGACCAGGGCCCGGTATCCTTCCCGCATAACCTCCCGCACGCTGCGCCCCCCAGCATCCGGATCGTGAATGAACAGGATGTCCACCCCCGGAATCCCCAGGCGCGCCAGACTTTCCTCGAAAGAGCGCATGAACCCGTCATAGCTGTAGTCGAAAACCACGCCAAACTCGGACCCCACCGGAAAGAACGGCCTGCCCTCCGGGTCGAACTCGGTGGGGTGGTGGGGGACGCCCTTTCGCAGCAACCTGCCAACCTTGGTGGAGACGACGTACTCTCCGGGTTGCCTGGTCTTGAGAAATCGCCCGAGCCTTTGCTCGGAAAGCCCGAGCCCGTAGAGCGGTGCGGTATCGAAATAGCGTAAACCCAGGGACCAGGCGGCCTTGAGGGTGCCCGCCGCCACCTCCTCCGATACCGGGGCGTAAAGGCCCGCGATGGCCGCGGCACCGAAGCCCATCCGCGTGAGCTCGAGCCCGGTTCGGGCCAGGCGTACGCGGGCGGTGGGTTCAGGCATGCCGCACCTCCCGCCAGTACTCTCCATCCGGGTAGGCGTAGGTCCGGAGCGACGATGCCTTCATGGTGATGCTGTAGCCGGGGGCGGTGGGCACGGTGTACCTGCCACCCTTGATCCGTGCCGGGTTGAGGAAGTGCTCGTGCAGGTGGTCGACGTACTCGATGAAGCGCCCTTCCATCGATCCGGAAACGGCGATGTAGTCGAAGATCGAGAGGTGCTGGACGTATTCGGAAAGGCCCACGCCGCCGGCGTGCGGGCACACCGGGACGCCGAACTTCGTCGCCAGCAGCAGGACGGCCAGCACCTCGTTGACCCCGCCCAGCCGGCAGGCGTCGAGCTGGCAAAACCCCATGGCCCCGGCCTGGAGGTACTGCTTGAACATGACGCGGTTGGCGACGTGCTCGCCGGTGGCCACCCCGGTGCCGCTCCCCCTGAGGGCAAGGGCGATGGCCCGGTGCCCCAGGATGTCGTCGGGGCTGGTGGGCTCCTCGATCCACAAGGGGCGGTAGGGGAGCAGGGCCCGGCTCCAGCGGATGGCCTCGGGGACCTCCCAGACCTGGTTGGCGTCCACCATCAGCACCCCCTCGGGCCCGATGATCTCTCGCGCCAGCGCCAGCCGCCGGAGGTCGTCCGCCAGGTCGCGGCCCACCTTGAGCTTGAAGGCGCGGAAGCCGGCCTCGAGGGCTTTTCGCAGGCGGGTCCGGATCTTCTCGTCGGGGTAGCCGAGCCAGCCGGCGCTGGTGGTGTAGGCGGGGTACCCCTCGCGCCGGAGGCGGGCCTCCCGCTCTTTTTTGGTCGGCTCCAGGCGCCGGAGCATCTCGACGGCCTCGGCCGGGGTGAGGGCGTCGGTGAGGTAGCGGAAGTCGATGCAGCCGATCACTTCCTCGGGGCTCATGTCGGCGAGGAGCTTCCACAGCGGCTTTTGCTCGCGCTTGGCCCACAGGTCCCACACCGCGTTCACGACGGCGGCGGTGGCCAGGTGGATGACCCCCTTTTCCGGGCCGAGCCAGCGGAGCTGGCTGTCGCCGGTGAGGCCGCGCCAGAAGGCGGCCATGTCGGCGGTGAAGGTCGAAAGGTCGTGGCCCACCACCCGGGACGCGAGCAGCCTGGCGGCGTCGGCCACCAGCTCGTTGCCGCGCCCGATGGTGAAGGTGAGGCCGTGGCCCTCGAGGTCCCCGTCGGTTTTGAGGATGACGTAGGCGGCGGAGTAGTCGGGGTCGGGGTTCATGGCGTCCGATCCGTCGAGCTCGAGCGAGGTGGGGAAGCGGACGTCGAGGACTTCCGATTCGACGATGCGCATGCTCTACTCCATGAAGAAGATCTGTTCCATTTCAGCCCACCATTCGCCGGGCTTTCGGGTGGGAAGCGGTTCCTGGCAGGGGTCGGTCAGCTCCCACCAGGCCTGCGTAATGGGATCGGCAGCGATCCGCTTTTGATCCTCCTCCCAGTCGTCACCGTGGTACTCCAGGTAGGCGAAGAGCAGGCCCGCGTGGTGAAAGATCGAGTAGTTCCGGATATTCGCCCGGCGCAGCGTTTCCAGCACACCGGGCCACGGGTTGGCATGGAGGCGTTTGTATTCCTCAAATTTTTCAGGCTTGACGCGGATGACCATACCGATTCTTCTCATGGCCTCCTTCACCCCTTCACGGCCCCGACGAGAAGGCCGTGTTCGATGTAGCGCTCCAGGATGACCGCCGCCAGCATGACCGGCAGGATCATGACCAGGATGATCACCGACATGTACCACCACTCGGTGCCCCGGGTGCCGTTCATGGCGGCGACCAGGAGCGGCATGGTTTGTGCGTTGGCCTTGGAAAGGAAAAGGGCCAGCAGGTATTCGTTCCAGGCAAAGACCAGCATCAACAAAAACGTGGCCACGAAGCCCGGAATCGCCAGGGGGAGCACGATCGAAAAGAAGATCCTGTAACGCGACGCTCCGTCAACCTGGGCAGACTCTTCAAGCTCGAGCGGGATGCCCATAAAGTAGTCCCGCATTAACCAGACCGCAATGGGAAGATTCACCGCGGTGTAGCTGATGATCAGCGCCGTGCGCGTATCGAGCAAGCCGAGCTGCTGAAAGAAAAGGTAGATGGGAATGACCACCACGATCGGCGGCAGGATCCGGGTCGAAATCATCCAAAAGGCGACGTCTTCGTTTTTAAGGGCCGCACGGAAGCGGCGGCCTATGGTTTGCAGGCCCAGGAAAAACAGAACGAGCGGCACCGCAACCGAAACGATCAGCGGGGCTCCGAAGATCGCAACGAAAACGCCCAGGACGAGACACGCCAGGAAGAGGCCGATGGCCCCTAGGCGCGGACGGTACTCGAACCGGGTCAGCCCGTACGCGGCAAACGCGCCAAGCAACAACGTGATCGCTGCGCTCGCCAGCGCCACCGTCGCCGTGTTCGCGTAAGCCCGCTTGAGGTCGGGCCACAGAACGGTGAAGACGTAGTTCCAGGCGTGGAGGCTCGGTTTGTAATCGATGAAGGGAAGGTAAAAGGGCCCGTTGAAGACCTCGATGGGCGTCTTGAGCGAGGTCACGACCAGCCAGTACAGGGGAAAGAGAACAAAAACCGCGGCGATAATCAGCGAAACGTAAATCACGAGGATCTGCAACGGCGACAGCTTGAGTGAAAAGCGCCCGCCCATAAGTTATGCCCCCTCCCCGGTTCGGGAAAGAACGAAGATCGCGTAAAGGAGACTGATGACCGAGACCAGCACCAGCAGCAAGAACCCCACGGCCGCCGCGGTGCCGATGTCGAGCGTCCGCCAGGAAAAATACGCCTGCAGGGTGATCGACTCGGTTGCCGTACCGGGACCGCCGTTGGTAAGGATGTTGGGGAGGTCAACGATTTTGAAGCCTTCGATCAACCGGATAAGGACGAGGGTCGCGCTCGCCGGGAGCAGGTAGGGAAAGACGACGTAGCGAAAGATCTGCCAGCGGGTGGCGCCGTCGACGGCGGCAGCCTCGATCTGTTCCTGCGGAATGCCCTGGAGGGCGGCGAGGAGGATGATGAAGGCGAACGGGGTCCACTGCCAGGTGTCTCCGATCAGCACCGCCACCCGCGCCCCCCACTCGTAGTTGACCCACGAGAAGTTGGTGAGGCCCAGAGCTGCCCAGATGGGTTCCAGCGGTCCCTTGCTGGTGTCGGTGAGCATCCGGAACATGTACCCGATGCCGACCGGCGTGATCGCGAGCGGGAGCAGGAAGACCACCCGGAAAAAGCGAATGCCGGGAAGCCGTTCTGCGCAGAGAAGGGCAAGCCAAAGGCCCAGCACGTATTGCAAGGCCGTTCCCACGAAGACGTAGAAGAACGTGGTCTGGAGCGTGCCCAGCCGCCCGCCGGGCACGAGGCGCGAAAAGGCCAGCCAGCCGAGGGCAAGGAGTAGCGCGCCAATGATCACGAGCGACGGGATCCGTTTCCCTGCTCGCGTTCTCCACAGGGCCCACCCGATCAGCAGGGCCAGCGCGATCGTGCCGGCCCATACCCAGGGGGCGCTGCCGCCTATCCCCAGAAAGTGGGTCTGCTCGCTGCCGAAGAGCAGCTTCTTGTAATTGGCGAGGCCGACAAACGGCAGGGTCGTCTTCCCAGCGCGGAACTGCAAGCGGCTCAGGGAGATGTAGAGGGAGCCAATCAGGGGGAAGATCGAAAAGCTGAGGATGACCAGGACCGCGGGAAGCAGGAAGACCGACGCGGCCTGTTTCTCAAGCCACAGCGACAGGCGCTGGGGGAAACCGGGTTTTGTCTCCGGCGTGCTTCGCTTGACGTCCTTGGCGTTCATGCGATTTCCCGTTTGGGGCGGGGGCTCTGCCCCCGCCCGGTCACTAGCGGATGCTCAAGCTCGCGTGGTAAGCCTGCTTCTGCGCTTCCCGGCCCTCGGTGTTGGTGATTTCCTCCCAGCCTCTGTAGATCTGATCCATGGCTTGCTGCGCGGTAATCTGCCCGGCCAGGAACTCCGAGAGCGCCTTGTCGAGCACCACCTGCTGGTACTGCTGCGCTTTTGGAATCCGCAGGTCGAGGATCATGTTGGGGCTGTTCAGGCTCTCCTCGATGGCCCCCAGATAGTTCCTGGCCGCCGCTTCGCTGAAGCCGGCTTTAAGCCAGATGTCGAGGTTCTTGAAGTGGGAGATGCGGTATGGGTTAAAGCCCGTAATCCCGATGGTGACGTCCTTTCCGGAAATGGGCGGGCTCGACATGTACGAGAACAGCGCGTAGGCGGCCTCCTTGACCCGCGGCTTGGCGTTCACGTTGATCCCACCAGACCAACCACCGAAGGCAGCGTACGGCGCGTGGTTGATGCCGTCCTCGGCGTAGGGGCAGCGATCGGCCGTGCAGGGCACGAGCTTGCCGGTGCTGCGATCAAGCACCCGGGGGCTCCCGGGCAGGATCACGGCGCCGACCTTGCCCTTGACCTTGGAGGTCTCCGGGTCGACGGCCAGCGTGCCGATGTCCCCCCAGTCGACCGAAAGCGCGCAGCGACCGCTTACGAAGAGGCCTCGCGTGTCGCCAACGTCAAGGTTGAGCTCATCTGGCGGTCCGTAGCGCGTGGTCTCCTTGTAAATGCGCAGGGCCTCGGCGAAGGCCTCGTTCTTGACCAGCGGCTTCATGGTATCGAGGTCGAAGAACGAACCCTGCTGCGTGCCCTTGGACTGCACGAATCCGCCGAAGATGGACCAGAACATCCAGAACGACTGCGCGTTGCGTTTCTTGGCGATGCAGCTGCCGTAATCCGGCTTCCCGTCACCGTACCAGTCCCTTCCATACGCAGCCTTGGCGATCGCCAGGTAATCGTCCCAGGTCTTGGGCGGAGCCATTCCCAGGCTCTTGAGAACGTCGGTGCGGTAATAGACCATCTGGAAGTCGCCATCGAGCGGGATGGTGTAGATTTTCCCGCCGTAGGTGGCGCTGAAGTTACGGAAGAAGGGTGCGATATCGTCCCACTGGATCTGCTTGTCAGCCTTCACCCGCGGGGTGAGGTCTTCCATGATCCCGGCCGGCACGAAGTCAGCCATCCACTGCGGGGCGAACACCCAGGCGTCGTAGCTATTGGTCCCCGTCACCGCGTCGGTGAGGATTTGTTGGTAGAGATCGCTAAACGGCACGACGACGACGTTGACCTTAGCCCCGGTCATCTGTTCGAATTCCTTGCCCCGCCGACGCAAGGGCTCTGCGATCTGCGGCCCGGTAAACGTGAGGACGTTGATCTGGACCCCGTCAAAACGCTGGCTCTGGGTTTGGGCGGACACCAGCCCGCCGAGCGCCACCACGGCGCCGATTGCCAGTACTGAGGCGAACTTGCGCATGGGTTTCAACCTCATGGCTCGTCCCTCCCTGTGTCTCGATCTGCTCCTGCTTTCCTATCCGACTCAAGCCACCTTTTTGCCCTGTACGCCAAACTCACGTTTCGAGTTCTTTCACCTCCCTCCGCCAAGGTGGGTTCGCACCGGCTCGTGTACACGAGATGGCGGCCACGTGGTTGGCGAACGCGAGCATGGCCTCGAGCTCCCCGTCGAGGGACTCAAGGCCCCCCCGGCTGAGGGACCCGCGACGCCAGAGCCAGGCCAGAACGCCCGAAGTAAAGGCGTCGCCCGCTCCCACGGTGTCAACAACGGAAACGCTGGGCGCGGCCGCGGATCGGACGCCCTTACGCGTTATCGCCAGGGCTCCCCGGGCACCCATGGTGACGATCACGGTGGCAGGACCGAGCGAGAGCCATTCAACGGCAGCATCCACCGGATCGCTCTCCGGGTAGAGCCACAAGAGATCCGCCCGGCTCACCTTGACCAGGTCGGCCATCGCAACGAGCGAGCGAAGCCGGTCCTGATAACGGTCGCGGTCGGGAATGAGCGCCGGCCGCACATTGGGGTCCAGGGACAGCAGGCGCCGACCCGATTCCCGGCGGACGAGCGCCTCGAGCGTCGAGGCCACGGGCTCGGCAACCAGGGCGATCGACCCCACATGGAGCGCCGCGCCCTCCGGGAGGGATTCGGGAAGGTCTCCGACGCCGAACAGGCGATCGGCGGTGCCCTCGTTGTAGAAGGCGTACTCGACCTCTTCCTCGCGCGGGTGCGCAAACGCAAGGGTCGTGGGCTCATCCCCTCTGGTCAGGTATGTGCAATCGACGCCGCTGGCCTCCAGGTGGCCCAGCAGGAGTTCACCGAAGGGGTCTCGCGAGATTCGCCCCAAAAACGCAACGGGCACCTCGAGCCGCCCCAAGCCAATGGCAACGTTGTACGGCGATCCCCCGGGATGCGGGAGATACCCGGGATGCCCCCGGCAGTCTGCCGGGGTGAAATCCACCAGCGCCTCCCCGGCAACGACGATCATCCTTCAACCTCCGCAGAGATCTCCTCGAACGACCGCACCCAGGACTCGGTGAGCGGGTCTTCGAAGAGCTGGCGGGCCACCCCGGGCGCCAGGGTGAAAGCGGTGATCCCGTGCCGGGCAAGGGCAACGATATCGCCGGGCGACCGCACGCTCGCCACCAGCAGCCGCGTCTTGCTCCCCGTCCCTCTCAATGCCCGCGCCATCGCGACGATCTCGTCGTGTCCCGGCCGCCCGGCGTCGTTGAGCCGTCCGAGGTAAGGGGCAACGTAGTCGACGCCTAGCGCCGCCGCGACGACCGCCTGGTGGGGGGCGGCGATGGCGGTCAGGAGCACCCGGCGGCCCTCGCTGACGAGCCGGGCGGCTACGGCGCACCCTTCAGCGCTGAAGGGGATCTTGACCACAACGTGCTCGCCAATCTTGCTGAGCCTGCGGGCCCTGCCGATGAGCTGGCTCACAGACCCACCTGAGGCCTGGAAGAAGACCTCCCTGGCACCCAGCCGGGTGGCCCAGTCGTACAGCTCGGGAAGGTCGTGGGTCTTCAGTCCAGCTTGCTTGAGGAGCAGGGGATTGGTGGTGAGCCCGTAGAAGGCGCCGGTCGCAAAGAGCTCCTCGGCCTCACGCCGGAGGGCCGTGTCCAGGTACAGCCGAACCATCCGGAACCCTCCCTCCTCCGGCAAGGGGGCGGGACGATTCGCGCACGATGAGCCGGGTCTCGAGGCGTACGGTTCGGGCCTTGCGTCGCGAAGCCCCCCTCTCCATGGATTCGACGATGATCCTCGCCGCGGTCCGCCCGAGCTCGTAGGCCTGCTGGGCAACCACCGTCAGTGGCGGGTGGACGAGCGCCGTCCACTCCGTGTCGTCGAAGCAGACGACGGAAAGCTCGTCGGGGATCCTGACCCCGACCTCGCGAGCGGCCCGCAGAACGCCGCTCATCATCTGCGCGTTCTGCACGAAAAGAGCGGAAGGGAAGGGCGCACGGGAGAACAGCTTCCGGGCCGCGGCGTAACCGCCATCCGGGGTGTTGGGGCAGGTGAGGATCCAGCGGGGGTCGAGCTCTACCCCCCGCCTCTGCAATGCCTTTTGGAAACCGGCCAACCGCTCGTGTCCGCTGGTGATGCTGGTATCCCCGGCAATAACGGCGAACGACCTGTGGCCCAGATCGAGAAGGTGTTCAGCGGCGGACGCCGCTCCGGCCATGTTGTCTGAAAGAACCGAAGTCACCCCCCTGGCCCCGCTGATACGGTCGAGTTCAACCACCTGAATGCCGCTGCTTTTAATAAACGCCTCGATCCTCGCCGCGGCGTCCCGCGTGGGCTCGATGATGACGCCCTGCACCTGGAACCCGCGCAGGACCTCGAGGTAACGGGCCTCTTCCTCCGGATCCTCACCGGTGTTACAGAGAATGGTGGCGAAGCCGAACTGGCTCGCCACATCCTCAACGCCCTTGGCCACCTGGGCGTGGAAGGGAACCAGGATATCGGACACGATGAGACCCAGCGTCCTCGACCCCCGCTTCCGCAGGCTGCGGGCCAGCTGGTTGGGTGAATAACCAAGGGCCCTGGCGGCTTCCAGAACGCGCTTCCGGGTCTCCGGGCTCACCATCTCAGGCCGCGCAAGGGCACGGGACACGGTGGAGGTCGACACTCCGGCCAGTCTGGCAACGTCCTTCTGGTTGATGGTAATGGGCCTATCCTTCTTCGCCACCATTGCCCTTTCTGCACGTATACGCTGGACGCTCGATGGGTTCCTCGCCCTGCAAACGTTTGCTGCAATCGATTGCAGCGAGTATACATGCATTCCCGGGCGGCCGTCAACCCCGGCCACCACCAGGCACGCCAGATGGCTTAGCCGCTCGACGATCACCCGGCGCCGCCTTAACCTGCCCCTTCCCGATGGACGTCATGCCGTCCCGGAATTCTGAACATGCGAAGACGGCATTGAGATCATCCCCGGCGCCCGGTAAACTGCCGGCTTCTCGCTTGCAATCATCCTTGCTCAGGGTAGCTGCGGCCCCGGTGCTCGCTGGACGAAGGTCACGTTTGTTCAGTCATCGAAGGCGCAAGGTCGCGCTCCCTCTCAGCAGAGGGATGACCACGCGTTTTTTAAAGCACTAAGCGCGCAATCTCCTTACGCCGCGGTTCAGGCGCTAGAATTTCCGCCACCCGCCGAGGCTAACCCCCTTCGGCCCGGTCCAGCAAAACGGCCAAGGCTTCCTTTAAGGATACGACGCGAACCCCTTCCACCTCCCGGCCCATCAGGCGGCCGAAATGGCGGCGGTCACCTGTCGCCAAAAGCTCGGCCCCACGCTCCCATGCCGCCGCCAGGATCGGCGCATCCTTTAGGGGCAGACCCTGGCCCAGAGCCCGCTGTACGAGGCCAGGAGAGGCTTCGGGTACCACCGTGACACCCTCCAGGAGCTCCTCCAGGTAGGCCAGTACTTCCGGTCGCTTGGCCTCAAGGTTGCGCCGGGCCTCTTCCAGCGCGTGAGGGGAGGTTATAAGGGAGCAACCGGCCTTGGCGGCCAGCGTAAAAAGCGAACGGGCTCGGCCTTCCTGCCAAGCTGCGGCGAAGAGGACATTCGCGTCCAGGAAAAGCCGCACCGCCGTTTACTCCTGCAGTGCCCGCAGCCGGGCCCGCTCCTCTTCGGTGAGCGTATCCTCGCTCAAGATCTCCCGAACGCGCGACTCGGAATACATCTCCAGGGGGTAGATCCCCGCGGGACGGAGTACGATCGCCCCGTCGGCAGAGAGCTCCACAACGAAGTAGCCCTCTCCCTCAATACCCAAAGATCGAAGAATGCGCCGGGGGATGGAAATCTGTCCCTTACGGCTCAGCTTTACGAGTTCCATACTTTCATGTTACCAGGCATCCCTGTTTCTTTACTCCCATTATTCCGGGCACAGCCTCGAGAACAACCTTCCCTCCACCCTCTTCACTCGCTCGATGCATAGCGCCTGTTGCTTTCTGCATAAACCGAGCAGATTTTGTCGCGCGGATTAATCCGAGCAACCGCAAGGTTAACGCCCGTAAAGGGGCCCGCTAAAATCCAAACATGGCTTTAATTCAGTGCCCGGAGTGCGGCAAGGGGATCAGTGATACGGCAGAAGCTGCCCCCACTGTGGCTACAGACTCAGGCACAGTAAACCTAGCAGCGCCTCTCGCACTGCTCAGAAGAAGGGCTGTGGTGGGTGCCTGAGATCTTGCACTTATACAGCCCCTTGAAAAGGGCGTGGGAACGCCCTTCATAAAGGGCTAGGATGAAGACCCACGCCCAGGCTTTATTCTGGCGCCTGCGCGCGATCTTTACCACCGTCCATCAACGAAGGAACTTCGAAGCCCTGCTACGGCTCTTCCTGAAGGGCGAAGGCAGACCCCTGCCCCAGCGAAGCCAAACCTGCTCCTCCTCGGCCCTGTCTCGCTTCCTAAACCACGGCGACTGGCCCACCTGGAAGCTTGCGAGGCTTTTGAGGGAGGGCGGCTTCGAGGCCCTAGCCCGCTTCGCCGCCGCTCGAAGGGGAAGGAAGCCGAGGCTCCTTTTGATCCTGGACCTCACCAGCCTGGAGAAGGCGGGAAGCTTCCCCGAGCTTGGCCGTTGGCTCCAGGTCTTTCACGGAACCCACGGGGTGCACCTGGTGGTGCTGCTCTTGGTCTACGGCTCCCTCCGCTTGCCCTTTGGCTTTACCCGCTGGCGGGGAAAGGGCTCGCCCTCGCCGGCCAAGCTCGGACTCCGCCTTCTTGAGCAAGTTCCCGCCTGGTTCTACGTCTATCGTCCTTTGGTGCTGGCCGATTCCGCCTTTGCCTCGGCAGCGTTCCTCAAGGGGATCAAAACCATGGGGCTTGATGCTGTCGTGGGCATGAGGAAGGACCGGGCTTGGCTTCCCTGGGGGAAGCTTGAGCACCTGGAGCCCCGGCGCCAGGGGCGTGCCCTCTGGCTTCAGGGCCTTCCCTTCCCGGTGTGGGCGGCGAGCTTTTACCTGCGGCGCCCGGAGGGGAAGGTAGAGAAGCGCTTCGTGATCAGTACCGAGCCCATGAAACCACCTGCCTTGGTTCGTTGGGGCCGGCGTCGCTGGAAGATCGAAGCCTTCTTTAAGGTCATGAAGCAGCGGTTTGGGCTGGGGCGGTTCGGGCAGAAGAGCCCTGTGGGCGTGTACCGCTTCCTGCTCCTTAGCTTCCTGGCCTTCCTCCTGAGCCAGCTGATGGAACCCCTTCCCCCTACCGGTGAAGCCCCCGACTGGGGTAGGCGGGCCGAGATGGCGGCCGTACTCCTGCTTCTGCCCCTCCTTAACGTGGAGCTCTTGATCGAGCGGGAGCGGTTGAGGCGCATGCTCCGGGAGTTAGGAGTGGGGCCCGAGGCGATGGAATTGGGCCTGGAATATGCATGAGGTGGAAAGGTGCAAGATCTCAGAGAAACGCACGCCCGTGAGTGTCGGTGGAATAGCCATATCTCGCCTCAGCCCCGTCCCCTTCCGCGACCTCTGGAGGCACGAGGCGCGTGGTTTCTCCTCCTGGCTTAGCGAAAACCGTGACTATTTAGAGGAGGTTGTTGGAATAAGCCTTTCCCTGGTCGAGCAGGAGTCCGCCTCCGGCGACTTCTCCAAAGAAAGCATCCACAGGGGGTGGAGTTAAAGCCTCCGTGCCGCCGCAAGCGCATCGGCCGCCCTCTCCCTGAGGCCGAAGGCGTCGAGGGTAAGCTCCCCGCGGGCGATCCGCGCTCGCAACGCCTCCTCGGCCTCGGCGCGGGACAGGGCCTTTTGGAGCACCTCGTGCGCCCGGCCCGCCGGCACGACCACCACGCCGTCCCCATCCATGACCAGGTAGTCGCCGGGGTGCACAGCTACGCCCTCGACCTCGACCGGCACCCCCAAGCCGAGCACAGCCTCCTTCTTCGCGCCCTTCGGGCTGACATAGCGCGCCCAGATCGGAAGCTTGAGCGCCGCAAGCTCACTGACGTCGCGAATCGCTCCGTCCACCAGCACCCCCGCCGCGCCCCTTGCCCGCGCCTGGAGGGCAAGCAGTTCGCCGATTAGCGCCACAGGCTCGGGCCGGGGCATGGCGAGGAGCAGGATCTCCCCGGGCCGGAGGAGCTCCATTGCCGCGTGCGCGCCCAGGTTATCGCCCTGGGCGCAGAGCACGGGGTAGGCTGGGCCCGCGACTCGCGCGCCCGCGACCAGCTGCTGGTAGCGCACAGGGATCAATCCCGTACGACCCGCAGCCTCGTAGACCGTTGAGCTCCCGAGCCTTGCCAGCAAGCGCACCTCTGCGTCTGTGAGCATCATCACCGAGTCTAAGGCTGACCCGGGCCGAACAGCACGGAGCGGCATCATGGGGATCTGCCGGTGCATCACCTAGCCGGGATAGTCTTGACGCCAGGAGCTGCGGAGATTTGCCGCCAACGGGCAGCGGATGACCGAGGATCGAATCCGAAGCGGCTGTCCACAATTGGCGCACGCGCCTGCGATACGTGGGCAGTCGCAGCTGCTGGGCCTAAAGGCAGATATCAGGAAGAAGTGAGAGAAACGCACCGCAGATCTTATCCGCTTCGCCCTTTCCGGCTACCCACAAATGGGGAATCTGCATAACCAGGTCTGAAAGCATCACCTCAAATCGGACGCCATTCGCGAGTCGTGCATAGGCCTTGGAGCCCCTATGCTGGGCACATAGTGGCAAGCAAGTACGATGCCCTAGCTGGGTGGCTTCAGGCACATGCTGATGATCGGCTCGAGCTCTCGTTTGACGAAATTGAGAGCATCTTAGGGGCTGAGCTCCCGAAGAGTGGCCGTAAATATCCTGCCTTCTGGTCGACCGGGAACTACGTCGGATGGATGCTCAAACAGGCCGGATGGGAGGCCAGCCTGCAAAGTAAGCGCGGCATAGTGTCATTCAGGCGAGTTCCCGGCGCACTGGTTCCGCGGGATCGTCCTCCAGCCAAAGCTAGGGTTCCGAGAAGGCGCTTAAAAACGGCTATGAGCTCTAGGGACAGCGTCGGATCCGTACATCCCCCAACGGCGAGTTCGGCATACCGCCCTGACTTAATTCTGATCGGCTGCGTCAAAGAAAAACGCGCTGGCCGCCACCTGGCTCGCGAACTCTACGCTTCACAGCTCTTCAAACGACGTCGGGCATATGCCGAGTCCCTGGCAGCGCCCTGGTATATCCTCTCAGCCAAGTACGGCCTCGTCGAACCAGATCAGGTGATTGACTCATATGACCTATCGTTGAAAGACCTTCCCGCCCACGAACGGCGAGCGTGGAGTGAGAAGGTTTTCCGCGATCTGGAGCAGAAAGCGGGTTCGCTTAATGGAAAGGTCATCGAGATCCACGCAGGCCAGGAATACTTCGGCAACGGCCTCAAAGAGGCACTCGGCAAGCGGGGCGCAGTGGTTCGCGTACCGACCCGGGGGCTGCCTCTGGGCAAACAGCTAGCGTTTTACGACTGCCTTGCCGAAAGTCAGAGCGGAACGACCGACAGATGCGGGGCTGGGCCTCTTGTCCTGAACTTGACGCGGGATTTTACCGACGGGCGGTTTGACCTGAGTGCCCGCAAGGGAGCGCCCAGGGCAGGCTGGGAAGCCATGCCGGAGTTTGTCGTTGCGAAGCGACTTCAGGCTCTATGGAGCGGTGACGATCGCCTCCGAGTATTTCTTACCCTGGTGGCGGCAATGGACCGGGCCCGTGACGCTGACCGGCTCTGGTCCCTTGCCGGCGATCTGTATGAGAAAGAGCCCTGGGTGTTTGAGCCGAGAGAGGTGCTCCGGCGGGGAGTGGAAGAGCTCTGGCATATTCTCGTTGAATCCGGGGTAAGCCAGCGCCACGATGTGGACACCAGGGCCTGGTACCGGATCGCCCAGGCCCTCATTGCCCCCGAGGCGCCCCATTCCATCCAGGAAGCCGTTCGAGAGGGGCGCGGCCACGCGAGTGCTTTACTGCGCGACGTCCGGTCTACGGACGACGCCGGCCGACCCTGGTTTCCGCTCCTCCGTGGCCCCAAGCTTTCGGCGATGTGGGTACGGTTGCTGGTTGCCCCGGGAGGTGCGCAAATTGACGGACTCCGTGAGGTGCCCGTCGCGGTCGACGTTCATGTGCGAAGGGCGAGCGAGAAACTGGGGGTTATCGACCACACCGACGGAGGAGGCAAGCAACTTCGCCTCCGGATCCAAAACGCATGGCGCCGCTGGGATCGCTGCGCGGTCGGGCCTCGCGCGGTGGCGGGTACCAGCGCCGCCATTGATCCAGCGCTCTGGTTCCTGGGGAAGTGGGGATGCTCGTTCTGCGAGAGCTGGGGAAAGAAATCTCCCGTATCCCTCGCGTGCCTGTGGTGTCGATAGAGAACGTGAACTCCCCCACTCCGGGCCGGCGCCCTCACTGGTCCCCGGCCACCGACCGAGGGCGATGAAGAATCGCTGACCAGAGGATCACTGGGTGGCGTAGGTCGGCGGGAAGGAATGCCGCGCGTTCGGGAAGCGCTGGCGAGCCCACTCCCAGGTCAGGCGTCACCTGCTTTTCGTCTCGCGGCATTGCGCCAGATCTGTGATACCCACAGGGGGCAAGACCATTTCCTGCTTCTACACCGCCGACCAACGTTTTACCGGCCCCTTGCTCATGAACACCCCCCGTCGCTACTGCTCTACGACCAAACATGTGCCCAGATTATTCGAGGAGCAACCCATTCCCTCATGCCAGCAACCACAAGCACCACAGAGTATGGGGGCTTCAGTGAACAACGTGTTGGGAGGTTACACCTAGAAAGCCCAGTCAAGTCCCGCAGACTTCACTGTGTTTCGAACCTCCACCAATCCGCTAAGTTGATCCGCTTGGCGAACTCCGTTGGCTGTTCTTCACTACGTACTTGTTCTTCACTACGTACTCTCGGTTTGGGAGCGCGGTGCAAGATGACTTCCTTGCAGCTTCTGGACAAAGACATCGTGCCCGCCGCGCGCAACGGCGCCCACCGGATCATAGATCCCTGCATCATCCACCTCCTCGACCGGGGTTTTCCCCTGGATGAAACAGGGTCGGTTTGGATCCCTCTTTTGCCAAGGTCTTAGGGGAGACGCCGGGCAACTCCGAGCGGTCGGCTCCCGGCCCCCGGGCGCGCCGGCCGATATACTGTGCCGAGGTCGCATCAGGGAGGGCGCGATTATGGCCGTGACCAGCCTTCACGAACTTTCTGTCAAACTGGACAACCTGCTCGTCGCGGGACTGGGTCCGGAGGGGTTTCCCGGGGTCTTCAGGCAGCTTCTGTTGTTGCTGGCGAAGGGAGAACCCGTGACACCCGAGCAGATCGCGGCAGCGCTCGGAACGTCGCGGGACCAGGCGGCGCGCCTTTTGCAGGAGCTGCCCAACGCCGAACTCGATGGGCAGGGCAACCTCGTTGGAATGGGGCTGACGCTCCGCCCGACGCCCCATCGGTTCGAGGTGGGAGGTCGCACGCTCTACACCTGGTGCGCCCTGGACGCCTTGCTTTTCCCCTTCCTGATCGGGGCCTCGGTTCGCATCGAGTCGCCATGTCCGGTCAGCGGAGACGTGGTCAGGGTGAAGGTGAGCCCGGATGCCGTGGAAAAGATAGAGCCAGCCAGCGCGGTAGTGTCCATCGTGACGCCCGAGACCGTGGACGACGTGAGGGGCGCATTCTGCCAGTACGTTCACTTTTTCCGTTCGCCCGAAGCGGCGGACGCCTGGCTTGCGAACCATCCCGCGGCCGTCATCATCTCCGTGACCGAGGCGCACGCCCTGGGGCGCATGCTGGCGAGGCGCTTCCTTTCCGGCACCTCCTGAGACTCATCGAAAGCTCCAAGGGTTAAAGCCCGGAGGCCCACCACTTTCCCGGTTGGGCAGGCGCCTCAGACGTTCGCGGGAAAGCTTTCGCGGCGCCTTACTTGTGCCCTACAGGTGGCCCCGGGACCCGGAGGCCTCGGGCGGGGCTTGGCTAGCCCGGACCGGGCCCGCTCTGGCGGCGGTAACACACCGGGGGCCCTCCTGTCCCAGCCTCGATCGCCTTTCCGGCCCGTGCCCCGGCCGCGCGGCGCCCGGATCCGGTGCGGATGGGTTGTCAGGTGTAAACCTCTTGGCGTATAAAGGTGGTGCACACCTGCTATGGAGCAGGTATCGGAAGGAGGCGTCCGCGATGTTTTGGTTACCGGAAGGCCAGGCACGCGTCTTGAAAGCCGTCGCCCGCATCGCCCGAGAGGAACATTCTCCCACCGCCCACGATCTCCTACCCCTCCTCGCGATCCGCCATCAGAGCCTGCGCCAGCACCTCGAGGCCCTGGCCGCGAAGGGCTACGTCGTGCTCTATCCCCAGGGCCGCGGCCGCCCCACCCACATCGAGCTCACTCCCGTAGGCCGCCTCGCCACCGGCCTGGCCATCCCCCTCCTCGGCCGGATCGCCGCCGGCAGGCCCGCCGAGGCCTGGGAGGAGGTGGAGGCCATCCTCCCGCTTCCCGGACGCCCGGGCCTGTTTGCCCTGAAGGTCCATGGCGACAGCATGGCCGAGTTCTTCCTCGACGGCGACATCGTGGTCGTCGAGCGCGGCCCCGCGCCGCGGCCCGGCGAGATCGCGGCGGTGATGCACCAGGGAGAAACCACGCTCAAGTACGTCTGCCCGGAAGGGGACCGGGTCATTCTCAGACCCCATAACCCCCTCTTCCCCACCCTCGAGCTCCCCTCCGACGAGGTGGAGATCCAGGGGGTTTACCGTTTCCTCCTCCGCGGCGAGGAGGCCCTGAGAGCCTTCGGCCTCATCCAGACGTTCGGAGGGGCGCGATGATCGCCGCCGCGGACTTCGCCCCCTGGCCGGTGTGGTCCCTGGTGCGTCGGGAACCCCGCCTCGAAGGCCTCCCGCTCGCGGTGGTCGCCGGCACGCGGGTGGTCGCCGCCTCCCCCGCCGCCCGGGCCGCGGGCGTCAGGGTGGGGATGAGCGCTGACCTGGCCCGCTCGAAGGCCGGGGGCCTGGAACTGAGACCCCTTCCCCCCGGCCTCGAGGCCGCCTGGGAAACCCTGCTCCACGAGCTCAACCGCTACACGCCCCGCCTCGAGGCCCCTCACCCCGGGCTCGTCTTCCTGGACCTCTCCCCCGCCGACGCCCGGCTTCTCGCCGGGGAATACCGGGTTCCGGTGGGCCTGGGGCCGACCAGGGAGGACGCCCGCCTCGCCGCCGCCACGGCCCTGCCCGGCGAGGTACGCGTCGTTGACGACCCGGAGGCCTTCCTCGAAGGGTTTCCCGTGGAACACCTCGCCGCCGTTGGTCTCCCGGAAGAGGGCCTTGCGCGCCTTCGCTGGCTGGGCATCGAGACCGCCGGTCAGCTGGCCGCCTGGAGCCGGACGCAGCTTTTGGCCTTCCTTCCCGGGGCGGAAAGGATCCTTCCCTATCTCAAGGGGCCGAAGACCGACCGGGTCGCCGTCTTCGAACCCGCCCCCCGGGTGCGGCGTGCCCTCGAGTTCCCGGAGCCGGTCGAGGCCCCTTACGCGACCCGGGCGCTCGACCTTCTCGTCGGGGAGCTCGTCTCTGAGCTCGGGAAGCGCGCCGCCCGGCGGCTCCTCCTCGAGGTCGAAGCCGGGGGAATGCGCTTTTTCGCCGAACGCCGCCCCAAGGAACCCCTCCGCGACAGGCGGCGGCTCCGGCACCACCTGGAGGCCGCGCTCAGGGCGTCCGGGGCCCTGGCCTGGCCGGTCGAGCGGATCGAGGCCACCCTTACGGGCCTGGACCTTCCCGGGGTTCAGGAGGGACTCTTCCACCGCCTCGCTGCCCTGAATCAGGTCGTGCGCCGTTTTCCCGCCGCCTTCTGGCGGGCGGTCATCATCGACCCCCGGGCCCTGGCCCCCGAACACGGCTTCGTTTACGTCTCCTGGGAGGCTGGCGATGCGACTCCTGCTCACCCCCCTCACCGTCGAGGGCCCCGGCATCCGGGCCGTGACGCTTAAAGGCCGCCGCCACCGCGTGGAGCGGATCGTCGACGCCTGGCGCTACGGCGGCCGCTGGTGGCGGGGTGAACGCCCGCGGGACTACTTCCTCATCGAGCTGGAGGGCGGTCTCCTGCTCGAGGTCTACCGGGAGGGCGAAACGTGGGTCGCGTCCCGCTGGATCGACTGACGCTCTTAAGGCTCCACTCCTACTTCTCCCTGGGGCGCGGCGTGGCCTCGCCGGCGAACCTGGTGCGAACCGCCGCCGACGCCGGGTACGCCGCGGTGGCCCTGACCGACGATCTCTCGGTCTCCGGGGCGGTGACGTTCTTCCGGGCCGCCCGGGACCGCGGTCTCACCGCCCTGATCGGCAGCGTGCTCCCCCTCAAGACCCAGGAAGGCGTCTTCGAGGTCCAGCTGCTCGCCGCCTCGCGAAAGGGCTACGCGACGCTGAACCGCCTCCTGACCCGGGCGATTCCCAAAGGAGAGCTCCGCCTCGAGGCGCTCCTCGATGACCACGAGGACCTCTTCCTCCTCACCGGCGGGCGGAGGGGCTTTCCGAGCCGCCTTCTGGCCGGGCGCAGGCTCGGGGCGCTGGAGAGACTCACCCGCCTCTTCAAGGCCACCTTCGGCGACCGGTTCTTCGTCGCCCTCTATCACGACCGCCTCCCCGGCGATACCCGCCGGGCACGGATCCTGAGGCGCCTCGCCCGGGACGCGGGGGTCCCCGCGGTCGCGGCGCTCGAGGTGCGATACCTGAAATCCGAAGACTTCCCGCTCTACGACGCGCTCGTGGCCGCCAGGCTCGGGATCACGGTGGACACCCCGCATCCCGAACGCCCCAAAAACGACGCCCAGTACCTGCCCGGCCGGGAAGAGGCCCTCGCCCGCCTCCCCTTCCCCGACGCCTGGGCCAACGCCCGGGCGCTCGCCGGGGAGGCCGCCTTCGAGCTCCTTCCCGAACGGATCCTGCCCCCGCCGGTGCGGCTTCCCGCGGGGCGCAGCCCGGAGGAACACCTCCGCGCCCTCCTCGAGGCGTCCCTCGAGCAGCGTTTCCCGGGCGACGCCCGCGCCCGGGCCCGCCTCGAAGAGGAGCTCGCCACCATCGAGACCCTCGGCCTCGCCGGATTCTTCCTGGCGGCCAGGGCGGTTGCCGACTTCGCCCGCTCCCGGGGGATCCTGGCGGCCGGCCGGGGCAGCGCCGCGGGGAGCCTCGCCGCCTTCCTGCTCGGACTCACGCAGGTCGACCCCCTGAAGCACGGCCTCCTCTTCGAACGCTTCCTGCACACCGGGATGAAGGCGCTCCCCGACATCGACATCGACCTCTCGAGCCGGCGGCGGGAAGAGGTCCTGGCCTTCGTCGAGCGCTTCTTTGGCGGCGAGCGGGGCGAGCGCGAGGCGATGACCGCGAACTACGTTACCTACCGGCTGCCGCTCGCGGTCCAGGATCTGGGGCGGGCGCTCGGGCTGCCGGCTCCCCTGCGGCGCGAGCTGACCCGGGCCCTGGGCCGCGACTTCCGCCACCTCCCGCCGGGCAGGGCGGATCGGGCCCGGCCGATCTTCGACGAGGTCCTCGGCGAAGCCCCGGTGAAGGCGGTGCTTCTCTCGCTCCTTGATCGCATGGAGAAAGACCACGTGCGCCACCTTGTCCCCCACGTCGGCGGGGTGGTGCTGGCCCCGGGACCGCTCACCGACTACGCGCCGATCTTCCGGAGTTCGGGCGGCATCCGGGTGCTGGCCCTGAACAAGGACGACCTCGAGGCGCTGGGGCTCGTGAAGCTCGACCTTCTGGGCCTGCGGATGCTCGCGGCGCTGGAGCGGGCCCGGGAGGAGGTCTTCCGCACCGAGGGCCTGTGGCTCGACCTCGAGGCCCTGCCCCAGGAAGAAGCTGTCTACCGTCCGCTGTGGCGGGGCGAGTCGATCGGGGTCTTCCAGCTCGAATCCCCCGCTCAGCAGAACATGAGCAGGAGGCTCCGGCCGAAAAGCCTCAGGGATCTCGCCCACCAGATCGCCCTGGTGCGCCCGGGGCCGATCCAGTCCGGGACGGTGCGCCCCTATCTCTCAAGGCGAACCGGGCGGGAACGCACCCGGCCGCTGCACCCGGTCATCGACCGGATCCTGGCCCCGACCCACGGGGTGCTGCTTTTCCAGGAGCAGCTCCTTCGCATCCTTCACCACGGCGCCGGTCTCTCCTGGGAAGAGGCCGAGGCCTTCAGGAAGCGAATCGCGAAGGCCCGCGACGAGGACGAACTCGCCCCCCTCAAGGTGCGTTTCCTGGCCGGCCTCGAGGCCCGGCTCGGCCTCACGGGGGAGCCGGCCCGCCAGCTCTGGGCGATGGTGGCCGCCTTCCGGGGGTACGGCTTCACCGAGAGCCACGCCTGGGCCTTCGCCAACCATGCCTACGCCTCGCTGTGGCTCAAGGCGCACTACCCGGCGGAGTTCTTCGCCGCCCTCCTCTCGGAGCATCCGGGCATGTGGAGCCTTTCCACCCTGCGCCAGGAGGCCAGGCGGCTCGGGGTGCCCTTTCTTCCCGTCGACGTCAACCGGTCGTGGCTCTTTTACCGGGTGGAGCGAAAGGGAACGAAAAAGGCCATCCGGATCCCGTTCACCGCCGTGAAGGGCGTCTCCGAAGAAATGGCGCGGCAAATCCTTCTCGCGCGGCTCGAGGGTCCCTTCACCGGCGTCGAGGACCTCAGGGCGAGGGCGGGCGTTCCCGCCGACGCCCTTTTCGCCCTCGCCCGGGCGGGGGCCTTCGACAGCCTCCTGCCCCGGCGGGAAGCGGTTTACCGGGCGGGGGTCGCGGTCCGGGTGGGGGATGCACCGCTCCTCTCCCCTGCCCCAGAGGCGCCGCCGCTACCGGCACCCGGTCTCCGGGAACGCTTTTTCCAGGAGCTCGAGACCCAGGGGCTTTCGGCGATCCCCCTGCATCCCCTCGACTTCGTCCGCGGCGTGCTCGAGGAGCTCGGGGCCACGCCGATCGCAAGCCTCAGACCCGGACCGGTGCGCACCGCGGGGCTGGTGGTGGCCAGGCAGAAGCCGCCCACCGCAAAGGGGTATGCCTTTTTCGTCCTCGAGGACGGGCCCTTCCGGGTCCAGGCGGTGATTCCGCCAGCGCTCTGGGAAAGCCGTTACCGGGTGCTCCGGGACGGCCGGGTTCTGGTGGTCGAGGGCGAGTACCAAAGCGGGGGAACGCTCGCCGCACAAGCTGTGTGGACCCTGGATGCGGGCGCTGTCCGGAAGGAAGCCACAACCGATGCGGCGGAGCGGGCCATCCCCCGATCCTGATGCCGACCGATGCGAAATTCAAGCCTGCCCGTCTTGTGAATACCGGCACAGCTGCCCGCTCAGCGGGCCTCCTTTGCCCGGGGCAGCATGCCCCGGCCTTCTCCATCCCCCCCCGGACTCAGGCCGAAATCGGACCCCTGGAGCAGCCCAGAGGCGCCTTCTCCGGCGGCAGCCGGCTATCCGCCGCGACGAGCCCTCAGTTCAAGCTTCAGGATCACCTGCATCGCGTGGGACCACAGTAGCGGCCTGGCCGGGACCCCCCACCGTCGCGTCCAGTAGTTCAGGAAGCGGAAACTGATGCCGGGAACCGCCACCTGCTCAGGCAGGTGCCCCCGCTCGTCACGGTGGGCTTCTACCCAGGCGCAAAGCTCTCGGGCGCGTCGCAAGCTCCCCGTCCTGGCGTAATACCATCCCAGCCACGCGGTGAGCAAAATCCAGGCACCCCCGCCGTAGTAGGTGTCGGCCGCGTAGCGAACGACGCCGCCCCCCCGCAGGAGCCGGCGCTCGATCTCGGCTACCGTGGCCAGCATCCGCGGGTCGTCGTCGTCGACCAGGTCGAAGGGGACGGAAACCCAAAGGAGCGACGCGTCGACCGCCGACTCACCGACGAACTTGACGAAGCGGCCCTCCCGCACACACTCCTCGAGCACCACCCTGCGAACCTCCCGGGCCGCCTTCGCCGCCAAGGGGAAGAAAGGCGCCATCGCGCTGAACCCGGCGTAGATCGAGGCCAGGGTGGCGGTGTGCAGCCGGGTGGGGTTCTCTTCCCAGGGATCGTAACAGGGTTCGGCCCAGAAGCGCTCCAGGTAGGCCAGAACCGCGCGAACCGGTCCGGCGAACACCCCGGGGAGTTCTTCCTCGCCACCGAGCCGCAAGTGCTCCCCAAGCGCCCACAGCCACTGGCCGTAGCCGTCGAGCTGAAAGTTCGGCCAGCCATCCTCCCTCCACTCCCCCTCGAGCGTGAACCGCGCGGGAAGGAACTCGGCCTGGGTGAAGACCTCATCCCGCCAGGCGCGCTCAACCAGGCCCAGGATGTGGTCGGTCTGGGCACCCAGGGTGCGGGCCGTCCACAGGTGAAAGGCCCGGGAACTCGCGTGAACCCCTGCCCGGTCCATGGCGTAGGCGATGAACGACCCATCGCGCAACCAGCAATAGGGGTACTGGGAGAAACTGGGGCTGGCCGGGAAAGCCCCGGAAGGATGCTGATGATGGCGGATCAGCTGGAGGTCACGGTACATCGGAACTCCCTTCGATTTCGATGATCATCGCCGTCCAGTACTCCAGACAGGGAATGTGCACATTCAGGCAGCGCCCGCTCTGGCTGAACTCGGCTTTCTGGAGCCCGGCCTGCGGGAAGTCGGGGCTGGCAAGGTACACTGCCCGGACCGGACCCGGGACCGGATAGCAGAGCCTGAGGTTGCCAAGAACCGGGGGCGGGTGTTTATCAGAACGCCACTCGGACGACGGCGAAGCGCTCAGGTTGATCAGGTGCACCACCTCAAGCCCTGGCTTGCTCGATGACAGGAGCCAGACCGCGTTTTCGGGAAAGCTGCCCGTAGCGAGCGGGGCGCCCTCGAGCCTCGCTCCCCGGGCCGGACGGGCGGGCTCGAGGGCGAAGAGGTATTCCTGGTAGCGGGTAATGAAGTCATAGTAACGGCGGATCCAGGCCGCGAGTTGTGGCCCCGGATGCTCGTACCTGGGAAAGTAGGGATCCGCCAGGAGCGCACCACCCTCCCCCAGCTCAATACGCGTCGCGCCGCTGGCCGCGATCACCGAGGCCAGGAGGCGGTAGGCCGCCTCCGCCCCGGGCGACAGATAAGCCGCCAGGATCACCGGGCGGTTGCCCGAAAGCGCCTTGGCCCGGTAGACGAGGTCGCGCAGCGCGGCGTAGTCGTTGTGGGGAGGCCAGACCTCGATGTACACGGCGTCCACATCGGTGGGCGCCACGTTATCCACCGGCCAGTCGTTGACCAGGTTGAAGATCACGGCCCTCCCCGGACCGGCAATTCGCCTGGATTCCTCCAGAAAACCGGGGATGACCGGAGCCAGGTCCACGATCCTGCCGTCGTGATCCTGCGCGATCTTGGGATCGCCATACTGATCGATGTGAAGGCCGTCAAACGAAAGAGCATCGAGGATGCGGCGGTACTCGTCCAGGATGTGGTGCCGCCAGTCCGAGCCTTCCGAGGGGTCGAAGATGTAGAGGAAGTCATCGCCCAGCGTCCAGGGAACGCCCTTGCTCTTGTAAAGCGCCTGTTCGGGGTGCTCGGCATAGTAACGGCCGGAACCCGCATAGATGGTCGTGTAGGGCATCGCCGCCATCCCCCGCCCGTGCGCCTGTTCGATCCGCTTTTTCACGACGGCGAGCGATAGGCTGCGTCCCAGGGGGTCCGTGAAGTCCTCTTGCGGCGGCAGGTGCCGGTCGTGGCGGTACATCCAGTCGTAAAACTGCAAGGCGTTGACGTGGTGCTTCAGCAGCACGTCCACCCGCACGGGGCCGTCTTCACCCGGCGCAAAGTCCGTCAGGAACCCGTAACGGGGCATCTCCCACCAGTGCGCGTGCACGTCAAAGGCGGTCGACGACGAGCCCAGGACCAGTCCGGACGGATCGACAATGGAAACCTCGGCGCCGTAGCCCGCAGGCACGGCAGGCGGGTTCCACCGGAACACAAGCATCCCGTCCGTCTCTACCGGAAGGCTGGCCTCGTAGACCCGCTCCGCCAGGTGATAAATCAGCAAATGGGCAACGGCGCCCGCCGTCGCGCCGCGGGTTTCCAGGCGCAGCCCCACGCGCTCGCCGGGCCGGTACAGCGCGCGGTCGGGGTACAGCTCAAGTGTCAAAGCCACGGGTTATCAGTCCTCTCCGGAGAGCAAAAGCGTCGCGGGAGGCCAACGGGCCTCACTCCTTGAGCCCCCCGCCATGAACCGGGCGCACGAACGCCCGCTGGAAAAAGACGTACACCAGCACCACCGGGACCATGGCGATGAGCGAGGCGGCGAAGACGAGCCCCCACTGGCTGGCGTGCTGGCCCTGGAAAAGCCTGATGGCGATGGGGAGCGTACGGAGGTTGCCGTCGTTGAGGAAGGTCAGGGCCAGGGTGAACTCATCCCAGGAACCGAGAAAGGCAAAGATTGCGCTGGTTCCGATCGCCGGGGCCGCTAGGGGCAGGGCAATGCGAAAGAACGACTGCAGCCGGCTGGCCCCGTCGATCTGCGCTGCCTCTTCGATCTCGCGGGGAATACCCTCGAAGAACCCGCGCAGGAAGAAGGTATGGAAGGCGACGTTCCCTGCGATGTAAAAGACGACCAGCCCCACCAGCCGGTCCAGCAGCCCCAGGTTCCGGGCCAGGATGAACTGGGGGATGATGTAGAGGATGCCGGGAATCATCAGGAACAGCAGATAGAGCTTGAAGATCAAGCCTTTGAACGGGAAGCTCAAACGGGCAAAGGCGTAGGCACCGGTCGAGGCGACCAGAACGGTACCGATGGTCGCCGGAATCGCCACCTTGAGGCTGTTCAAAAAATAAAGACTGAACTTGTTGGAGTTCCAGGCGTCGATGAAGTTCTTCAGCGTGGGCTGGCTCGGAATGAAGCGCGGCGGGATCTCGAGTACGTACGAGACCGGCTTGAAGGCGGTGGAGATGGTGTAAATGATCGGCAGGGCCATGATGAGCGCGATCACGCCCATGACCAGGTACAGCAGCAGCGTCCGCAGCCGGCGCCCGCTCACAGCGCCTCCTGGCCAAGGTAGCGAAGCTGGAAGGCGCTCACGAGCACGATCACCAGCGTCAGCACGAAGGCGATCGCCGAGGCGTACCCGAAGTCCAGGAACGAAAAGGCCTGGTTGTACATGTAGGTCAGGAACACCTCCGTCTGGTGGTTGGGGCCGCCGCCGGTCATGATGTAAAACTGAATGAAGCTCTGGAAGGCCCCGATGGTGAGCATCACCGCGATGAAGGCGGTTGCCGGGCGCAGCAGCGGGATGGTCACGAAGCGGCGAACCTGCCAGCTCCCGGCCCCGTCAACCCGGGCCGCTTCCTCGAGCTCGACCGGGATGCTTTGCAGGGCGGCGAGATAGATGAGCATGGTCCAGCCCGCGCCCTTCCAGATGCCCAGGATGGAGATGGCGACGAGCGCGGTGGCGGGGTCGTTGAGCCAGGCCCGGTGCGGGGGGTAGAGACGCAAAAGGTCGGAGAACACGTAGTTGATAAGCCCTTCCGAGTGGAACAGGAACGAGAAGATGAGGGCCACCACCACCCAGCTGGCGATCACCGGAAAGTAATAGACCAGCCGGAAAAAGCCCGCGAAGCGTACCTTCTGGTTCACGAGCAGCGCCAGCCCCAGCCCTGCCGCCATCTGGCCGACCACGGTGATGAGCGCGTAAACCAGCGTGTTTCTCAGGGCGATCAGCGTCACGGGATCGCGGAACACCCGGATGTAGTTCTCCAGCCCCACGAAGGTGCTATCGCCCATGACGTTCCAGCGCCGGAAGGAGATCCAGAACGAAAACACCGCCGGGTAAGCGTTGAAAACGAGGAACCAGATCAGCCCGGGCAGGACCAGGACGAGCGCAAAGGCCACCTCTCCGCGCAGGCGCCTGCTGCGGATCAGCGATGCGAAAGGACGGGGGATGGCCATATCAACCTCGAAGGGGGGCGGCCACCCGCCCCCCTAGCATCGTTACTTGAGGAGTTTGTCGACCCTGGCCGCAGCTTCATCCAGCGCGGCCTGCACGGTCTTTTTGCCGAGGAAGATCTCCTGGAAGGCCCCCTGAATGGCCTCCTCCACCTTGGGGTAGGCCGGGGTGACGGGACGGGCCCGGGCCGTTTTGAGCTGCTCGAGGTACAGCCCGTAGTAGGGGTGGCCCTTGATGTAGGGGTCTTCGAGCGCGGCCTTGATCACGGGGAGCTGCCCGGTGGGGGCCATCATCAGCTGGGCCTGGGGCGAGAGCATGAACTGGACGAACTTCCAGGCCGCCTCCTTCTTCTTCGATTGCTTGAAGATCACGATATTCTCGCCCCCGACAATGCTAATCGATCCGCCGGGCCCCGCCGGGAAAAGGGCGTGGACGAGCTTGAGGTCCGGATACTGCTTCTTGAGCGCCGGGTAGGCCCAGGGGCCATCCTGGGTGGCCACGTACTGCCCCGCCCCCAGCCCCTCCCAGGAGCCCAAGCCCGCCCGGGCCACGGTGGGAGCGATGAGGCCGGCCTTGTACCAGTCGTAGAGCATCTGAACGGCGGCAACGGTGCGCGGGCCGTTGAGGAAGCCGGTCGCCCGGGTGACCGCGGCATCGGTCACCGCTCCCCCGTTGGACCAGATCCACGGGAACAGGTACCAGTTCCAGGGTCCGGGAACGGCGAAGCCCCAGCGCACGACCTTGTCACCCTTCTTCTGCTGGGTCTTCTCGAGGAAGACCTTGAACTCGGCAAAGGTTTTCGGAACGTCGACGCCCGCCGCCTTCAGCGCGTCGGCGTTATACAGAACGACCTGGGTGTTGGTGTCAAGCGGCAGGCCGTAGTAGCTTCCCCGCCAGGCGTTCGTCGACAGCGGGCCCGGGAAAACCGCCCCCCGCAAGGTCGCAAAGCCGGGGTAGCCGTCGAGCTTCTCGAGCGCCCCCAGGTTGGCGAACTCTGGCGACCAGATGATGTCGATCCGGGCCACGTCCGGTACGGTTCCACCCGCGATCGAGGTGAGCAGCTTTTGCCGGAAGTCCGGATAGGGAATCGCCTGCGCCTTGACCTTGATGCCTGGGTTGGCCTTTTCAAACGCCGGAATGACCTTCTCGACCAGGGTCCTGTTCTCGTCGGAGTCCTGGTTATACGTGTGCCAGAAGGTAATCGTCTGCGCTGAGGCCACCCCCAGCGAGAACAGGGCGGCCAGGGCCAGGAACCTCAGCCGGCCCCTCATAACCCGCCCCCCGAGTGGACCGCCACCGGCTTTTTCGCCCTGGTCCCCCGGCCACGGACCTCACACGCGCCCCCGTCCACCGTCCTGCGCCCCGCATTCTTCCCGCCACGCACTTGCTGCATCCATTGCCCCTTCCGCCCCGGCTCTAACGCACCAGGGGCTTGGCGAACACTTCCCGCTGTATCGCAAGCCCAGCCGCCCCGCGCGCCCACATGTCGTCGCCCCAGGGGTGCACGTGTACTTGCAGACGCTGAGCCAAACCGTTGAAGGTATTGCGCCGCAGCGCCGCCTCAACGGCTCCCAGGAAACCCTCTCCGAGCCTCACCCCCTCTCCAGCAATCACCAGCATCTCGGGATTGAAAAGATTGACCAGATTGGCCAGGGCAACGCCCAGACGCTCACCGGCCTCCTTGAGCAACGCCTGAACGCCCTCGTGCCCCTCCCCGGCCATCCGGATGAGTCCGGTTACATCGAAACGGCGGCGGCGAAGCTCGGGGAACCGTTCCCTGGCCTGGGCCACCAGCGCCGGCTCGGCGACGTAGGCCTCCAGGCACCCCCGCTTGCCACACTCGCACAGCCGCCCCTCCCGTTCGCTCACCGTGTGGCCCAGCTCACCGGCCCCACCATCGGCGCCGCGGTAGATCTCGCCCCCGATCACAAGTCCGGCCCCGATTCCGCGACCCACGGTGATCACGACGAAGTTCCTGGCGTTTTTCCCCAGGCCAAAAAGCGTCTCGGCGGCCGCCAGGGCGTTCACGTCGTTGTCCAGATGCACCGGCCGGGAGAGCCTCTCCTCAAGCAAACGCCGCACCGGGACCTGCCGCCACTGCAGGAACGGCGAGTACACGCAAACCCCCTCCGAGGGGTCGATGACCCCAGCCATCGCCACGCCCAGGCCGACCAGACGGTCCGGTGAACGCCCCGAGGCCTCGAGCAGCCCCTGGGCCTCGACCGCGATCCGCTCAAGCAGCGCCTCGGGTTCGGTTGAATCCAGCCTGACGTGGCGGCGGGCCAGGACGTCAGTGCGCAGATTGGTGAGAACGACCTCGAGGGCATCCTCCATCACCTTGACCCCCACCGCATGCCAGGCGTCGTAGGCGAGCTCGAGCAAAACCGGAGGCCGCCCGCCGCGGGGACGGCCGCTGCGGCCCTCAACCACCAACCCCTGCGCGATCAGCTCGGCCACCACGCCGGTAACGGCGGCTGAGCTCAACCGCGTCAGCTCCGCCAGCTCGTTACGACCCAGAGCCCCGTGCTGGCGGAGCAGGTTCAGCACCAGAGCGCGGTTGATGGCTCGAACAGTGGACTGATCGCCCTTGCGGATCAATTCAGGCCTCCAGGGACTTACTTCATTCAGTGAATAAAGTCACCGTGCCCGGAGTATAGGTCCACCAGCCCAGCCTGTCAAGCCCGAAGGGGCGGGGCCAGCAACCGGCGTCCTTCTCGACTTCCGCCACCCCACTCGTGAACCATCGCACAGCCGCCTCCCCAGCGCCCCTCTCTTCGCGCCACCGCGCTGCCCAACCCCCCAAACTACCCCCACCCGATCGCGGCCGAAATAGAGGCCCTAGAGCGCGCCAGACCGGCCGCCCCGGAGACCGCGCCCAGCTCCACCCTGCTAGCGGAATCCAAAGATCCTCCATCGCCTGCCTCCGGCCGACAACGCCCTCCTCCACCGAACCGCTCTCCGGAGACCCTTTCCGGCTCCGCGACCATGGCGAGCACTGTCCGGGCGTCCCCCTGGGGATGCCCGGCCCTTAAGGCGTGGGCAAGCAGGCCGCCGCCAGTTTGCCCCCCGGGACATCGCCGGCCTGTGTGCTGGAAGTTCCAGCGCAGCCGCAACGCGGCCTTCGCCTGCAAGCGCCCCCTGCTTCGCGCCCGGAGGACAGGCCAGCGGTGCTGGCAGGCACCGTCGACGCGAGGCCAGCGGGATCCTGATCGAGGTGGGCCGGGAACGCTGGGCGCGATCTCCCGTTCCGGGTCGCACCCCTCGCCCCGGCCTGGCGTGCCCGCCCCCCCTCTCACCGGGCGCCCGCGGCAACGGCATGCCTCTCCCCTACCCGCGGCCAGCCCCACCGCCGCCTGCCCTAACGCTTCCCGTTAGTCGCGTTATACTGTGTCCGTGCGATATCTCACCGTTCCAGAGTTCGCCCTCCGCGTGAGCTTGAGCGAGGGTCGCGTCCGACAGTTGCTGGCCAAGGGGCGCATTTCCGGAGCCGTCAAGGGCCGCCGCGGCTGGCTCATCCCGGAGGATGCCAGAATCCTTCCCCCCGGGAACCACGAACTGCCGCGCAAGGTCCTCACGAACGAGGTGATTCATATGGAGCGAGCAGGCCGGGTATTCACGGTTTTCAACCACGCTGGTGGTGTTGGCAAAACCACCCTCACCCGGGATCTGGGCTACGGTCTGGCCCGGCGGGGCCTCCGGGTCCTTCTCATCGACGTCGATCCACAGGCGAACCTCAGCCAGTGGCTCGGCATCGAGGACCCTCCTAAGCCCAGGACTCTCTGGAGCCTGGTTTCGAACAGGGGCTTACCGCAGCCTTACGAAGTGTTCGGCCTCTCGCTCGTCCCATCCAGCCTGGATGTGGCCACCCTCGACGTTGAACTGCGCAGGATACCGGCCGGGGAAATCCTGCTGAGAAACGCCCTCAAATCCCTGGCACCCGACTACGACGTGGTGCTTGTCGACTCTCCCCCATCGCTCGGCCCCCTTTCCTTCCTTGCCGGCCTGGCGGGTGAGGGCTTCATCGTGCCCCTCGAACCCAGTGCCAAGGGCGTTGCCGGGCTCGAGGCCCTGATCAACACCGCCGAGCTCTACGCACAGGTGGTTGGCGCCTCGAACAACTTCATCAGGTATTTCGTGCCGAACCGCTATGACGCGCGCGTGAAGGCAGAGCGCCGTGCCACCGAGATGCTGGGCCGCCTAGAGCAAATCGCCCCCGTGGGCCCGACCCTTGCCAACCGGCCGGCCCCGCACCGCAAAGCCATGGAGAAACGGGTTCCGGTGGCCGCGGCCGATCCCCGAAGCCAGGCGGCCCGCGAAATCGAAGCCCTGGTCCAGGACTTCTCGACCCGGGTCCTCGCGCTGGAGGTCTCACCATGAGCTTCTTCGAAGACCGCCTTAAACGCGTTCTGGAGCGAAGCGAAGCCCGGCGTCAGGAGATTCCCCTCGAGGCCCTGGTCCCGGGCCCCTACCAGCCGCGGCGACGCCACGAACGGCTTGACGATCTGGCCGCCTCCATTCGCGAGCGCGGCGTTCTCCAGCCCCTGCTGGTGCGCCCCCTTGAAAACGGGCGCTTCCAGATCGTCGCCGGAGAACGCCGCTGGCGGGCGGCCAAAATGGCGGGCCTGGCCTCCGTCCCGGCCCTCGTCCGCGAGATGTCGGACGAGGACGCCAGGCTCCTTGCCCTCGTCGAAAATCTGCAGCGCGAAGACCTGAACCCCTTCGAAGAGACCATCGGCATCCTTGAGCTGCTATCGGCGCGGCTGAAAAGACCCGTTGACGACGTGGTCTCCCTGCTTCAGCGAATGTGGAATGAGCACCGGGGCAAAGTTACCCAAAACGTTTTGGGTAATCCCGAGGCCCGCACCATCGAAGACACCTTCAAGGAACTCGGACGGCTGGGCTGGGAATCGTTCGTCCAGGCGCGTCTCCCCCTACTCAAGCTGCCAGAGGACCTCAAGGCCGCGCTCATCGAAGGCGCGCTACCCTACACAGCGGCCCTCGAGCTCAAGAAGCTAACAGACCCCGACCAGCGCGCAAGCCTCTTAGCGCTTGCCATCGAAGAATCGCTCTCGGTGCGCGAGGTCAAGGCCAGGGTAGCCGAGATCCTGCGCGCGCAGCGCGACCAGTCGCTGTCCGAAGTAGCCCGCGACTACGCCCCGCGACTCCGCAGCCTGGCCCTGCGCCTGAAACAGGTCCCCTCCCTTCCCCAAAAAGCGCGCTCCGAGATCGACCGGCACCTGAAAGCCATCGAAGAGATTCTCAAACAGGTCTGACCCTGGCGATCCCCCGCAGACGGCGAACGCCGCCTCACCGCCCTCCGGAGCGACCGCCCCGAAGCTCGCAGCACCGCGAATGTAGGTCCACCCCTTGTGGGGTGGGGGCCATACCGGTACACTGCGCTCCTGGTGTCCCAGCCCAGGAAGGACTCCGCGCCCGACCCCCACCCCAATCCCTGGCCGTGGGTCATGGCCGTCTTCGCGGCCTATATCCTCACCTTCCCTCTTGCGCATCGATTTACCGAGGGCGGTGAAGCCGTCCTCGCTCTGCTTTGGACCGCCCTCGCCGGTTGGCACTTCGGCCCCTCAGCCGGCGCCATCGCCGGACTCACCAACATCGTCCTCGAGGTCGTGCTCTTCAAGACCAACACCCTGCCTTCCCCTTTCCCTTTATCGGGCGAGCTCCCGGCCCTCGCAGGCCCCTTGCTCGCCGGCCCGGCCAGCGGCCTGTTACGGCGTCACCTCGAGCGGCTTCGTAAAACCCAGGCCTCGCTCCGGGAAGCAAAGGCGTTTCTCGAACGCATCGTTGCTTCCGCCCCGATCATCACCTTTCGCCGCGAGGGTGCCGGGTTGGTGCTGACCTACATCAGCCCCAACCTCGAACGGATACTTGGATACAGCCCTGAAGAGCTCCTCGGAAGCCGCTTTACCGATGCCCTCGAGCGAGTCCATCCCGACGACCGGCAAAAACTAACCGAGTTGCTGGCGGCGGTTCTGGACTCCGGACACGACGAGCTGGTATTTCGACTTCGGCATCGCAGCGAGGGATATCGCTGGTTCTACCTTGTGGCCCACCTCGCCCCCAACGCGCCCAGATCGGACCCGGTCGTCCTCGGCTACATGCTCGACTTTACCGCCCAGGTGGAATCCGAGCGGGCGCTCATGGACCTGATCAGCAAAAACCGCGCCCTATTCACGCTGGCCCACTCCGCTGTCACCTCAAACAAACTCGAACACCTCTTTCACCAGGCGGTCGCCATCGTTAAAAGCGGCCTCGACGCCAGCCATGTGGCAATCCTGAAATGCGATCTCCCGCAGGGCGCGTTGCCGCTGCTTGCGGGCTACGGTTTTTCCAAAAACGTACCAGGCGAGCCCACGGCCAACGCCTCCGATTCACACGCAGGCTACGCAGCCCACACTGGCAAAACGATCGCTTCTCCTGACCTGTCCCGCGAGCAACGCTTTCAACCCGGCAACATCTGGCGTCAGGCGGGGGTCAAAGCAGCGATCGCCGCCCCCATACCCGGCGCCCGCGGAACCTACGGCGTCCTCGCCGTGGCCTATCCGGAGGCGCGCGACTTCCGCCATGAGGAGGTCGGCTTTGTAGAGACGGCGGCTTATGTGCTTGGCAGCGCCGTACGCCGTGTGCTGTACGAACGTCGCATCAAGGAGCTCGCATACTACGACCCCCTCACCGGCCTGGGAAACCGTCTCAAACTCGATGTCGAAGCCCGACGAATTCTCTCGGCCGCAAGGGAAAAGAAGCGCTCGGTCGCCCTGCTCTTTCTCGATATCGATCACTTCAGCAAGGTCAACAACGTACTCGGCCACGATGTCGGCGACACCGTCCTGCAGGAGGTCGCGTCCCGGCTGCGCACCGCCAAGCGAGACAGCGATGCCCTGGCCCGAATTGGCGGGGACGAATTCGTCCTTCTTCTCGCTAACACCGGCCACGAAGAGGCGGTGTCGGTTGCACGCGGCATCAAGGAACTCCTGGGGGCACCCTATTCGGCAGGCGAACACCGGATTACCATTCACGCCAGCATCGGCATCGCCCTCTTTCCGGAACACGCCACCACCCTGGAAGAGCTTATGCGAGAAGCCGACGCCGCGATGTACCGGGCGAAAGAGCACGGCGAAACCTTTCGCTTTTACACTCCAAAAGACACGCCGCCCAGCCCTGAACGCCTCGACCTGGCCACCGATTTAAAGGTGGCCCTCGAACGCGGCGACCTCACCCTGCACTACCAGCCCATTCTCGACCTCAGAGAGGGTACGGTCACGAAGGTTGAAGCCCTGCTGCGCTGGAATCACCCCCAGCACGGTCCCGTATCACCGGCCGTCTTCATCCCCCTTGCGGAAGAGGTCGGCCTCATCGCCGATGTCGACCGTTACGCTCTCGAAAAGGCCGTTCAACAGGCCGCGGACTGGCTGCGGAGCGGCACCACTTTGGCGGTTTCAGTCAACCTCTCACCGCGCTGCTTCTGGCAGATGGACCCGGCACGGATCCTCCAGCAACTCCTGCTCCAGGCCGGCATTGCTCCGGGTCTGCTGACCTTAGAGATCACCGAGCGCGTCCTCGCAAGCCCCGAACAGGCTACGCCCATCCTGGAAGAACTGAGGGCCCTAGGCGTACGCGTAGCGGTGGATGACTTCGGGGTTGGCTATTCATCGCTCCGCTACCTCCGTGAATTTCCCCTGGATGCCCTGAAAATAGATCGCGCCTTCGTCAAGGAAATCGGCATCCACGAAGCAAGCGAGGCCATCGTCCGCACAGTTATCACCCTGGCCCACGAACTTGGGCTCCTCGTCCTCGCCGAGGGGGTCGAGACCGGCCAGCAACTCACCTGGCTCAAATCGGAACGCTGCGACCTTGTACAGGGGTACCTGATCGGTAAACCCCTGCCGCCCGAAGAGCTGCGCGCAGGCTAGGCCCCCTGCCATCCCGGTGAAACTTCCCTTTCAGCCGACGGCTTACCGCCCGTTCACGACAACGCAGCCACTCCCACGAGCCACCCCCCTCTGGGCATCGCCGGCAGCACCATTCCCGCGATCTCGGCGCCACGCACACCAGAACCGCGTCGCGGTGCCAGACCCAGCTGATCGAGGATCTCGATCGCTTTGTTGCGGCGTTTCTCGGACAGGCGCTCCAGGGCCTCCGGGATCTCATCCCGTTCGGCGACCACCCTCCGATACGCCTCGATGAGCGACGGCATCATCAGGGCCCGGTCGATGGGATCGCGCTGCCTGGTCGCGGCCGGCGCAAGCACCTGCAAGACATCCAGCGCCCGCGGCAGGCAGCAACCGTCGCTCCGCCGGTGGTCCCCGTAGGTGCAACGGGGCGCCTTTGCGCGGGCCAGGTACCGCTCCTTCGGCCTCGGCGCCTGGCTTTTACCGCCGCCAGTCTCCCGGTCGGGGCCGGTATCGGCATTGTTCAGCGCCGCCTCGAGCTCGGCCGCGAGCTCCTGCATCGTCATGGGGCCCTTTCGGGCCGCGCTCTTCGCTTTCGCCGCCTCCGGAGGCGGGTCGACCGGCCGCTCGCCGCCGTCTTTCCTGGCGGCGCTGACCGGGACCGCCGGCGGAATTTCGGCCTCGAGCTTCGCCACCAAAAACCGGCTCGGGTAGCGGATCCCGCTGCCGGCGGCCGCGGGAAGATTTTGCTCGACGACGGCCCGGAACAGGCTCCGACCCAACCGCTCGAGCTGTGGGTAGAGCGCTGTTTCCAGCCAGAGGCCGTAGCGGGATTGCGGTGCCTTCTCGCTGTAGAGCCTTTGGAGCTGCGAAGCGAGATCGGGGCCCAGCGCCTCGATCACCTCCCTTGCTTTTTGAGAGATTTTTAAAACCCCCTCCTCCTCCTCATGGGTGGGTGGGCGGGCTGGTTTTGTTCCGGCTCCGGCTGCCGCCTCAAGGGAGGGGGGTAGGGGGGAGGGTTTTATATTCGTGTTTTTTTCATTGTTATGTTCGGGTGTCAACCTGTCACCCCCCCTGGACAGCCTGTCACCCCCCTGGGCCGGGATGGCCCCGCTGCTTCGGGTGTCAATCTGACACCCCTCCGAGGGTTGGGCGTCGGCGCGCTCTTCGGGTGTCAAATTGACACCCCCCTGCGCCCGGCCCAGTTCCAGCCGGTAGAGGTTGGTCCCCCGCTTGGCCACCTGCCGGATGACCGTGATCTCGCCCAGGGCCTCGAGTTCCCTGAGCGCCCGCTTCACGGTCCTGAGGCTGACGCGGGCCAGCGCCGCCAGCCGTTCGACCGACGGCCAGGCGGTGCCGTTTTGGTTGGTGTGCGCAGCCAGCGCGATGAGGACCGAGTACGTCGACCCCCGAGCCTTGCTGTGCTCCATGACCAGGCGCAACGCGTTGCAGTTGATCCATCTAGGTTTTGTCTTGAGCGAGTTCATTCAAACCCTCCAGAGACGGGTATCCATGCCTTTGTCACCGCATAGATGGGTGCCTGAAAGGCGCAACACTCCACCGTCGTTAGCCCTAAGGCAGTTGCGTTTTTTCCCGGAGGGCTGGTACACTACACCTGGGCTGGAATGCGTGTAACACAGGTGCCTAAAGGGGGAAAGTAGGTGTACCAGCCACGCCCGGCCGGCCAGCCGGGCTTTTGATTTGGTTAGCGCCACATATCCCTAGTAGTCAGCTTCTCACCCCCTAGACAGGCTCCCGCCTTTGTCTGGGGTGGTCGCCCCGGCTAAAGGGGTCTGCCCGGACTCCACCACGTGGTGATTCTAGCGAACGAGCGGCCTCCTGTGTGAAAGTGGGGGGTGCAACTCGTGTTTCAGGGTAGGAAAAAGGGTTCGGATAACGTTATCCGAACCCGCCCCCCTGGATCGGAGCCAGCTTAGCTGTGGCGAAATGATGACAGCGTGGGGTAATCTGTGCGTATGCGTAAACGCTACCTGACGGTTGATGAGTATGCCGAGCTCAGAGGGGTGACGCCCGGATATATACGGCGATTAGCGGCAAAAGGGGATCTGCCGGGCGCTGAGAAACGGGGTGCGCAGTGGTTCATACCCATCATCGAGCCGCAAAAGGACGAGGCCCCGATGCGCACGCTCACCATCTTCAACCAGGCGGGGGGGACGGGTAAGACGACGCTAACAATGAACCTCGGCTATCACTTCGCGCGCAGGGGTTTCAAGGTGCTGCTGGTTGACATGGATCCCCAGGCAACGCTGACGAATTTCATGGGCCTGGAGCCAGGGAGGTTGAGGGCCACCATTTACGACAGCCTGACGTCGCGCAAGGGCGATCGGTCACCGCGCAGGCCGCTGGCGGTGCACCGGGGGATTCACGGAATGGATCTCGTTCCAGCGAACATTTTGCTGGCCGGGGCTGAACAGGAACTGCTGGCCGCGCTGAACAGGGAAGCCCGGCTTCGGCGGGCCCTGGACGAGGTCCGGGCAGCATACGACCTGGCGCTGATTGATGCGCCCCCCAGCCTGGGAATGCTTTCTATTCTGAGTCTGGCAGCCTCTGACGGCGTGATTGTCCCAATCCAAACGCATTTCAAGGCGTATTTGGGAACGGACCAGCTGCTCAGTACGGTCCGGGGAATTCAGGAGGAGGTCAACCAGAATCTGCGCATCCTGGGTTTTGTGCCGATGCAGTTCGCGCGCCAGTCCACGCATGACCGGGATGTGCTGGAAGCCCTGGAAAAACAGCTCCAGACCGTTGCTCCCGTCCTTCCACCGATCCCAATGGCGACCGCCTTTAAGAAGGCCTCGGTGGAGTTCAAGCCGCTGGCGGCCTATGATCCCCGCCACCGGGCGGTGGCTGTTTTGGAGCAGATCACCGACGCGCTCCTGGAGGCCCTGGGAGGCGATGGGGATGAAGCCTAGGAACGAGCGGAAAAATCCAATTCTCGAGAAGCGCCCGCTCAGAAACATCAACCTCTCTCAAGTAGGTGAGGTCTTGCGGCGGGCGGGGGAGAACAGTCTCGTCCACCTTCCTCTCGACCAGGTTGTTCCCCGCGAGAATCAGCCACGCAGGTACTTCGACGAAGACGAGATCGCTCACCTGGCCAGGTCGATACGACACCGCGGACTGCTCCAGCCGATTCTCGTGCGCCCTGTGGGTAAAGGCCTCTATCAGATCGTGGCTGGGGAGCGGCGCTTTCGTGCTTTTCAGAGGCTGAAGCGGGAGTCGATCCCCGCGATTATCGTGGAGCTCACGGACGAGGAGGCGCAGGCGGCGGCGGTCCTCGAGAATTTGCAGCGCGAGGACCTTAATCCGCTCGAGGAAACCGAGGCGATCCTCGACTTGCTGTCGATGCGATTGGGGATGGACCGCAGCGAGGTTGTGCGCCTGATGCACCGGCTTTCAATGAGGCGGAGAAAGGCCGCCAACAACGTTGTTCGAAGCAGCGAATGGGAGGTTATCGACCGGACGTTTCGAGAGCTCGGCAGGATGACCCCCGAGTCCTTCCGGTTGAACCGCCTGCCGCTTCTCAACCTGCCGCAAGACGTGCTCGACGAACTTAGGCGGGGCAGAATCAGCTATACGAAGGCCCGGGCCATTGCGCGGGTAAGGGATGACGAAGCACGGCGGGAGCTGCTTCAGAGAGCGATTGAAGAAGGATGGAGCCTGCCGTTCGTTCGAGCCGAAGTGCGGGAGCGCTTGCAGGCCAGGGAAGAAAGGCATCGACCGGTGGCCGTGAAGGCCGGCGTGCTGCTCAGGAAGCTCCGCCGGGGCGGGCTGCCGCCGGACAAGGAGGAGAGGGTGCTGGAAATTCTCGATGAGCTCGAGCAGCTGATCCGCTCGGGCTAGCCGGCGCAGGTTGCCCGGGCCGGCCACGGGCGGCGGGTTCCGGACGGCCGCTGGCGACGACGCCATCGCCCTGGAAGCAGACAGGGACCGATGTGTTCCGGAGTGCCTGCATACTTCACGCTTATCATGCATAGCGGGAACTATACTTTTTAGAGTCTATGGACCACGATGGCGCCCGGCCGCAGGCAGGCCCCGACTTTATAGGCGCTGGCTTTACAAGAAGAGTTAAGGCCGGTTGGGAAAGGCGGCGTTTCGCCGCCTACCGAATCGTTCTGCCCCTGTCCGCGGCCGCCGTGTTGCTGGCGGATTTTGTTGATCCCGTGCGCGACATTTCAACCGACTCGCTGGTTCTGGCCGGAGGCATCCTGGTGGCCTGGGCCCTTCTGCTGCGAGCGGGACCCGGACGCCTTTTCCTCCTCGAGCGGGCCGGGTTTGTGCTGCTCGGTGTATTCCTTGTTCTTCAGGAGTACGCCGCGCTCTTCGGTGCTCCGGAGATGAGCGTCGAAAGGCATACCGTCGTCGTGAGCTGGTTGATGGTGTTCTACGTATTGATTTACTTCCTGTTCGAGCCGCGCACCGCCCAGCCAGTGGCCTGGGGGGTCTGGATCATCACACTGCTGGCGGGCATCCTCTACGCGGTCGCGCACGGGGCAGGCCTGAGAGAGGCGAGCGTTTTGCTGCAGGCATACCTCGCCGGCGCGGCCATGATCGCGATCCTTAGCCGGGTGGTGTGGACCCGGCTCCAGCTGGTCCGGGCCCAGGAGGAGATCCGGCAGTACGGACAGCTTGCGGCCACCGACGAACTGACCGGGCTTGCCAACCGCCGTTTTTTTATCGACCGGGCCCGCGAGGTGCTGTCGCGGAGCGCTTCCGGAAACGGGCCGAGCGCGCTTTTGTTTATTGACCTGAACGATTTCGGAGACGTCAATGACGCGCTGGGTCACGAGGTTGGCGACCTGGTCCTGAGGGACTTTGCGCGAAGGGTTCGTCGCGTTACACGCGCGATCGACGTTTTGGGCCGGGTCGGGGGTGATGAGTTTGCCCTGCTGCTCCCCGGAGCCGGTGGGGGAGAGGCCGTGTTGGTCGCGAGGCGTGTTGGCGAGCTGTTGCGCGAGCCCTGCCGCGTGGGCGACCACCGGATCACGCTCCGGGCCAGCATCGGAATCGCCATCTTCCCGGAACACGGGCGGGACCTCGACGAGCTGATGCGCCGGGCCGACGCCGCGATGTACCGGGCGAAAGAGCAGGGGTCTGCGTATTTCATCTTTGACCCCACGGTGCTGCTGCCGAGCGTGGAGCGCCTGGATCTCGCTACCGCGCTCAGGGAGGCCGTGGCGGGGGAGCAGCTGGAAATTTACTACCAACCGATCGCAAGCTTGCGAGAGGCGAAGGTCGTTCAGGCGGAGGCACTGGTTCGCTGGCGGTACCAGGAGCACGGGCTGCTGCCACCCGCGACATTCATTCCGCTCGCCGAGGAGGTTGGGCTGATTGCCGAGATCGACCGCTACGTTTTCGATAGGGCTGTCGGGCACGCCTACCGATGGTACCGGGGCGGGCACGAACTCCGGGTCTCGATCAACATCTCACCGAGATCGTTCTGGGAATTCGACCTGGTAGAGACGCTTGAGCGATTGTTGCGGGAAAAACCCATTCCTCCCCGGCTGGTCGTCGTTGAACTCACCGAAAGGATTCTCGCCAGGGCCGAGCGGGTTATGCCGGTGTTGCAGGATCTGAGGGCCCTCGGCCTGCGTATCGCGGTTGACGACTTTGGAGCCGGGTACTCGTCGCTGGCGTACCTGCGTGAGTTCCCGATCGAGATTATTAAGATCGACAAAGCATTCGTACGGGAGATCGGTGTCCGCCGGAAGAGCGAAGCGATCGTCCGGGCCGTGATTACCCTGGCGCACGAGCTGGGGGCGGAGGTGGTTGCCGAAGGGGTAGAGACGCCGGATCAGGCCTCCTGGCTTGAGGCTGAGGGTTGTGATCTGATCCAGGGGTTCTACACGGGAAAGCCGGTCAGTGAGCGCGATTTTGCTCCGTCGTATCTTCGATGAAAAGCTGCCCGGCGTTGGGGGCCGGTCCGCGATGGCCGGCGGGAAGCGTGCGATCTTCGCTTAGCGCCTCTCGTGCAGCCAGTGGTCAAGGATCGCGGGCGGAGCCGTCAGCCCCATGAGCTCGGCGACCTTCTCGGCATCGCCGAAACGCTTGTACAGTTCGATCGCACCGCGGTTGCGCAATGCCCGGAGGTAGTAGGGGGGCAGGTCCGCAGACCGGGCGGCAACCGTGACCCGAGCCTGCAGCGTGCGCGGGGCCACAACCCTCAAGCCATTGCGCGACTGCTGGACCAGGAGCACCCTGACCCTCTCGTCGAACCCGTGGGCAAGTACGGTTTCGACGAACTTGAAAAGGGGCCGGCGCAGATCGCCGGGCAGGGGAACGGTGCGGTCGACGACGAACGGCGCACGTTTGACCCGGAGGGCATCGTCGGTGAAGTCGGCAGGCGTCACGTGGGTGATCTCCCGCCAGCGCATTCCCAGTTCGCCGATCAGGCGGATGACGAGGGGCATCCCGCCGATGGGATCAAGGCGGGCGGCTTCGGACAGGAAAGTCCGGTACTGGGCGTCGTTCAGGGCCCTGGGGGCCCTGGCCGGCAGGGGGCGGGGCCAGTCGAGGTGTTCGGGAAGCGGGTAACCGAGCCAGGTGAAAAACGCCCGGGACTCGAGTACCCCGTAGAGCATCGTCCGCAGGCCCGACCTCCCCAGCGGGCGGGGTCCGGTGCGCCGTGCGCCCTGGCGGAGGATGTGGACGCCGTGGCTTTCCAGGTCGTGTAGCCACGACCAGACGTCGGTAGGGGAGAGGTTCACCCCCTCCCGGCCCAGGTCGTTCCAGGCGTAAGCCCAGAAGTCCTCGACTGCGCGCCGGTAAAGCTGGACGCTCACGCGGCCGTAGTTGCGATGGCTCGAGAGATATCGCTCGAAGAGTTCACCGATCGCCTGCCAGTCACGCTTGGCAATCGCCTCTCCGGCCATGCGCCGCCGCTCTTGTGGGTCACGCCACGGGTCCGGTGCGAAGAGGGCCCCGCCGTCGTTGTTTGGCATCGGACACCCACCCCTTACGTTTGCGTAATAGTACCATAAATAACTCACGGGTCGACAGCACTCCTTCACAGCGCATTAAGGTTTTTGTGCCGCTTTCTTCCCTGTCGTTGCGTTGCCATTGTGGGTCTGGGGGTTTGTTGTGGTGTATTGTTAGGTGTCTTGGTTTGTTGACGCAACAAGTTATGTTCGTAATTAATCAGCTCTTACCAGAAGCAGGACACTGAAAACCCCCACCACCGCATGGGGGCCATCACCGGTGTCGCCGCGCTCGAGGTCGCCACCTGGAGCGGCAGCGTTACGGCGGCGCCCGACCCGTCCGTCGGGACGGCCACCGTAGCCAAGGATCTCCGGGTTCGCCTCTCCCTGCTGTGGGACACCAAGGTGGTCCAGGAAACGACCTACATCGTTCTCCGCCACACCGCCTATCTCCCCGACGATCCGGGCGCCCCGGGCGACGCGGGGCGGCTCAGCCTTTCGGGCACGATCGCCCTGGCTGGCGCCGCCGGGACCCCGGCCTACACGGTCGGGGCCGACCCCGCGAACCCGCTCCACTGGTCGCGGGCCTGCGCCGCTTTCGACGACGCCCTCCCCGGATTCGACGCCGGGACGGTGCACTACCTCAACCAGCAGGGCGAAACCGTCCTTACCGTGGCCTATCCCGGGTGTGCGCCGCCCCGGGCGCAACCGCTCTTCTGAGCGGCGGGCGCTTGCCAGCACGCCGCCCTGGTCGCTAGAGTGGTCTTGAGCCGTATCCTTTTCCCTCGCCGGGGCAGATGCCCCGGCCCCTTGCAGGAGGTACCATGATCCGAAAACTCGATACCGTCCGAACCCCTAGGGTGGCGATGCCGCAAGAGGTCGCCCGAGGGTTGATCCTGGCGATGGTGGCCGAGGTTCAGGCCACGGCGGAAAAGATCCCCGCCAACCTCCCCGCGTCCGAGGCCAACGACGAGGCCCTGATCCGGGCCCTCCGCGGTCTCCGGCATGCGCTGGAGGCGGTCCGCACGCTGGCGGAACAGGCAGAGAAGGCGGAAAGCGAGGCTGAGGACGGTCAGCCCCAAACGCTGACCCTCAAATAGATCGCGACCCGGCTCGACCGAGCGGGTCCGCCGCCGCGCCCCGCGCCCAGGTCTGGGCGCGGGGGTTGGTTTTGCAAAAGGAAGGTGGTCGGTAAAAAAGCGGCGAAAGCGCAAACCCTGGCCGGGCTGCGCCGAAGCGGGCGCGACTATTTTCCCATCGCACGGATCGTCTCCGATGACGACGACGCCGGCTTCGTGGTCCTCGGTGCCTTCCCCGGCCGGAGACGCAAGGTCCCCGAGGCGGTCAACCATCCCTACACGCCCGGGGCCACGATTCCATCAGCTTCGGAGCAAGCCCGATCCAGCTTGCCCCGTACAACCGGCAGACCGGCCGTGTACGGAGTCGGCAACAAGGAACTTCCTCAAGCTCCTGGCTCGAATCCCTCCCCTGGAGTAGGCTGGTGGGGAAGATGCGTCTTGTGAGGATCGTGGAGGTCAGGCCCCTCGAGGGCTACAAGCTCTGGCTCCGCTTCGACGACGGGAGCGAGGGCGTGGTGACGTTTGACGAAGCGGAGTTCACCGGGGTCATGGCGCCCTTGAAAGAGCCCGCGTTCTTCGCGCAGGCCTACGTTGAGCCCGAGTTCGGGGCGCTCGCGTGGCCGGGGGAGATTGAACTCGACCCCCTCGCGCTCTACACGCGGGCGACCGGAAAGCCGCTCACGGAGAAGGCACCCTCGTAAGCAAGGTTTATCCATCAAAGCCCTCGAGGACGAGGACCAGGATTACCGCATTACTGCATTACTGCATGCAGTACATCAGCAAGCGGACCGGCGGCGGCCAGTCCCACGAGCCGCCACGTGAACAAGTCCGGGCATATGCCTCTTGGTAGAATCACCCGTTGAAAAGCCATGGAAGCTGTGCTTGCGGATTTCCAAGCGTTATTCGCTTTTGCGGTTGCCCTATTCACCGGGGGGCTCTGGTGGTCCACGCACCGGCTTGGCGATTTGCAGAAAAAGATGAACGAGCTGCAGGCTGACCAGTTAGACCTTCAGAAGAAACTCGCGGACATCCAGAAGCAGCTGGCCAAGGGGGATCTCCAGCCGCTCATCAACGTGAGCGCGGTTGCAAGGCCGGATTTCGGGATCCGACTGACGAACCTGGGCAAGTACGGCGTACAGCTCAAACGCTTGCTATACCATCAAAAGCTACCCGAGTCCCCGGGCTCTGGAGGTCAGGATCTTTCCGCCTGTTCAGACTGCCCGTCGCTCCCAATCGCCCTGCCCCCAGGGGGCGACCAGGTGCTACACATACCCAAATCTAACGAACGGCAAGACACGAAATACCTCGAGGTGCTCTACACTCACGGCGCAAACCCTGGGATTTTGCTCTCCGACCTTTGGAAGTTCGAATACGTCCCCAGTCCGCGGGAGCACCAGAGCCGCCTCACTCAAGTATGGGGCGCTGAGGAGGTCCGAGGGAAGGAGTCTACCTGAAACCCTAAGGGGCCCTGGCCAGGTTCTTTGCTTCCCCAACCACGACCACCTGTCGAGTAGGACCCGAGCCCTGTCCCCTAAATCTTGCCGGCGAAAACCCCAAGCCCCTGCCCTGAAGCAAGGAGGCACGCACCTACACCCGCGAAGGGGCTCGGCTCCGGCTGCTCCTCCGGCCGGAGGGGCCCTGGCGGCTTCCGGTGGTCTTCCTGCCTGGACTTCTGGGCCCGCCGCAGGCCTACCAGGGCAAGGTCAGGGCTTCCATCGAGGCGTTCGTTCTGGATGTTTGCAACCGCAGGCAGCCTCATTCGGCCCTGGGGTATCTGACGCCGGAGGCGTTCGCGGAATGGTTCTTAAAGGGGGGCGGGGGACTGGCCGAAATCGGGCGAAAAGTGGTCCAAAAATAGGGGCACAGTACAGCTGATCCCCAGAGACTCTCAGATGTGTTGGCCGATTACACCCCCTTGCACTGGCGGCAGAACCTCGCTAGACTTAGTTTGAGTCGGGAAGAAAAGAAAAACTGTCTGCTGCGTATTGGGCTGCCGTGAATCCGGCTCATGAGGGAGGTGAGCTCTCCATGTATCGTGTCTCATCGAGGATGTTTGGCCTTTTGGCAGGGGTGTTGCTGGCCCTTCTTGGTATGAGCCTGGCCCAGCGTCCCCTACTGGTCGGTGTTAGCTGGGCCAATTTCCAGGAAGAACGCTGGCGCCGGGATGAAGCAGCAATCAAGGCTCAGCTGGCCAAAATGGGTGCTGAGTATATCAGCACGGACGCGCAGAGCTCGGCTGAGAAGCAGCTCAACGACATAGACAGCCTCATCGCCCGCGGTGTACGTGCTTTGATCATCCTTGCCTGGGACAAGGATGCCATCTTGCCAGCAGTTCAGAAGGCCAAGGCAGCGGGTATTCCCGTTGTGGCTTACGATCGCCTCATCGCTGACCCCTACGCCTTCTATATCTCCTTTGACAACGTAGAAGTCGGGCGGCTGCAGGCTCAAGAAGTTTACAAAGTGCGCCCCAAGGGCAATTACGTCTTCATTCTCGGTTCTCCCACAGACCCGAATGCCGACTTCGTCTATCAAGGGCAGTTGGAGGTCCTCAAGCCTGCGATCGACCGCGGAGACATCAAGGTGGTGGGTAAGCAGTACACGCCCGGGTGGAAACCTGAAATTGCCCAGCGGAACATGGAACAGATCCTGGCTGCCAACAACAACAAAGTGGACGCGGTGGTTGCTTCCAACGACGGGACTGCAGGGGGAGTGATTGCTGCCCTGGCGGGGGTTGGGCTTGCTGGCAAGGTGCCTGTTTCCGGTCAGGACGGCGATTGGGCAGCCCTGAACCGAATTGCCAAGGGACTTCAGACCGTCAGCGTCTGGAAGGACGCGCGAGCGCTTGGGAGTCGGGCTGCAGAGATCGCGGTCCTTTTGGCCAAGGGCACCAAACCCGAAGATATCCCGGGTGTTCAGAAGTTTAAGGTACCCAAGGATCCTCGAGGTACGGTAGTGAATGCAGTTTTGCTGAAGCCCATCCCCATCACACGGGACAACCTCAACGTCGTCATTGATGCGGGCTGGATCACCAGGGATGCGCTTTGCCAGGGAGTGAGCGGGCCTCAAGCACCGGCGGCTTGCCGCTAAGACAGGGTGGGGGCAGCGACGGCTGCCCCCCACACCCAAACTGACATGGACGCACCGGGCGCAGTAAAAACGACAGAGAAGCGGGAAGAAGCACAAGGCCTGGCCTTAGGAACGCAAAACTTGATTCTTCTCGTTTCCTTGGCCTTGTCATGGATATTCTTCCAGCTGCTAACCCTGGATCAACCTGGCCGGTTCCTGAGCCCTCAGAACCTTTGGAATCTCTCGGTTCAGACCGCGGTCATGGGCATCATGGTGGGCGGTATGGTCCTGGTGATCGTGGCCAGGGAGATCGACCTCAGCGTTGGTTCGCTCTTGGGGTTCACCGGGATGATCATGGCCATACTTCAGGCTGTGCCGCCCTTGGGCCAGGGCTGGCCCTGGCCCCTGGCGATGCTTGTCGGGATTCTCATAGGGGGAGGGATCGGACTCTTTCAGGGGTACCTGGTGGCTTACCTGCGAGCCCCCTCATTCATCGTGACCTTGGCGGGGCTCTTGGTCTTCCGAAATGCGACCTATATTGCCGCCCAGGGACGAACCATGGGTCCCTTGCAGGACGGATTTCTCGTTCTTGGAGGTGGGCTTAACGGAGCGATCGGTCCCTTGTGGACCTGGATTGTGACGTTGGGGATGGCTGCATACGCCCTCTACGTCCTCTGGAACGGGCGGGCTACGCGGGCAAGACACGGTCTCATGATCAGACCACTTTGGCTGGACGGCTTGCAAAGCCTTTTCATTCTCGCGATTTTCGCGGGCTTCGTCTGGGTTATGAACGGGTTCACCAACCCTGCAACCGGACAGGGCCGGGGGATTCCTGTACCGGTCCTCATTGCCCTTGCCGTACTCACATTCCTGCACTGGCTCTCAGGAAGAACCCGATTTGGCAGGTACGTCTACGCCATTGGCGGGAACGTGGAGGCCGCCCTGCTGGCCGGCATTCCCGTCAAGCGAATCCTGGTATTGGTTTTCGGGCTCATGGGTTTGCTTTCTGGGCTGGCCGGGGCCGTCCAGGCAGCGCGACTCGCTTTCGTTCCCACAGGGATGGGAAACCTTTTAGAGCTCTATGTGATCTCCGCGGCTGTTGTGGGGGGTACCTCTCTGGCGGGAGGGAGGGGAACCATTCTGGGAGCCGCCCTAGGCGCTCTGCTTATGTCCAGCCTCCAAAACGGCCTCGTCCTCATCGGGGTGCCTACTGAGTGGCAGAACGTGGTTCTCGGAGTTGTACTGGTGATAGCCGCGGTTTGGAACGCCCGCTTCGACAGGAGGAGAGGATGAAAGAGCCCCTGGTTCGCATGGAGGGGATCAGCCTCCGATTTGGAGGTTTGCAAGCGCTGGACCAGGTGGATCTTGACGTTTATCCGGGGGAAGTTCTCGGGCTTCTTGGCCACAATGGAGCAGGAAAGTCCACGCTGATCCGGGTTCTCTCCGGCGTATACCGCCCGGACTCGGGCAGGATTTTGGTCCTCAGCGAGAAGGGGCGGTTGGAAGAAGTTGCGTTCCATTCTCCCCGGGACGCTCAGCGACATGGCATCGAAACGATTCACCAAAACCTCGCCCTAGCCGACAACTTAGACGCGGTGGCCAATATCTTCTTGGGCCGAGAGCGAATCCGCGGTTTTTCCCTGGACGAAGAATCCATGGAGGCCGAAGCCAGGCGAGTTCTGGAACGCGTTGGGGCACGGGTGCCACATTTAAGGGTTCCGGTTCTTAGCATGTCGGGCGGGCAGCGTCAGGCGGTGGCCATCGCCAGGGCCCTGCAGTTCAGGGCCACCGTACTCATCATGGACGAGCCTACCGCGGCCCTCGGGCCAGAGGAGACGGCCCGTGTCAAGGAGCTCATCCGTAGCCTGAGGTCCGAGGGGTTGGGCATCGTCATGATCAGCCACGATCTTCACGATGTTTTCGACCTGAGCGATCGGATCACGGTAATGAAGGCGGGGCGCGTAGTAGGAACGGTGCGCACCGAGGATGTTACGCACGACGACGTCTTGGAGATGATCATCGCTGGGGTTCCCCCAGCACAATAGGCCTATGCAGAGGCTATTTGAACAATCCTTGCGCGGTATGGGTACCCGGGGGCTGCGCAGCCTTCACCGGGCCCGGATCTTCGAAACGTTGCGGAAAAACCCTGGCTTCTCTCGCGCTGAGCTGGCCAGGGAACTCGCCCTGTCCCCCTCCACAGTCACCGAAGTCGTAGAAGAGTTTCTGGACGAGGGGCTCCTCGTCGAGCGCCCGTTGCCGCCCAAAGGGCAGGGGAGGCCCTCCGTAGCTCTCGAGGTTGAGGGGAAGCGGAACCTGGTCCTTGGATGGGAGATCGACATCGATCGCATGGGGGTATCCCTGATGAACTTCCATGGAGAAGTGATCAGGAAAACCATCCTGCCTCCTGCCCCCGGGACACCAGAGGCCGCTCTCGCGGTTCTCGCCGAAGCCACGGCACCCCTGCTCAAGGAAGCGAGGATTCGGGCTGCCGGGGTTTCCATCCCGGGACTGGTGGAACCCGAGGAAGGGCACCTCACGTTGGCTCCCAACCTTGGTTGGCAAAATATTCCCCTGAGAGATCAGGTACGGGAAAGGCTTCTAGAACTGGGTGTACCCTCGGAAGCCCCTCTGGTTGTGGAAAACGAAGCCAACGCCGCTGCTTACGGGCTGTACGCCTTGGGGAACTGGCCAGTGGAGAACTGCGCCTATCTCAACCTCGGCGTGGGTGTGGGCGGGGGGCTTGTCCTCGGCCACAGGGTTTACCGGGGCGAGCGGTTCCACGCAGGAGAGGTGGGGCACATCACGCTCGACCCCCAAGGGCCTCGATGTCGATGTGGAAAGCAAGGGTGCGCGGAGGTGTTTCTCAGCTATCGACGCTGGCAAGAAGATCCCTCAGAGACGCTTTTCGATGAGATGGCGGAGCGGCTCGCACAGCTTTCCGCCCTCATCCTGGCTGTGCTGGACCCGGGACTGGTGGTTCTCGGTGGACCATTGATGCAGGCTTTGGGAGCACGGCTTTTGCAGGCAGTTAGGGACCGGCTCCCCCGGTATGCTCTCCCGGTCCATACCCCGGACCAGGTGGCCCTCTCCCCCTTGGGGCGGGACGCAGCGCTATTGGGGGCAGCAGCATTGGCCGCGGATCGTTTCGTGGTGCAGATGGCGTTTGTGGAGGCGGTGTGATGTACGAACCGAAGCCGGAGCACAAGTTCACCTTTGGTCTTTGGACAGTGGGGAACGTGGGTCGGGATCCTTTCGGGGACGCGGTGCGGGAGCGTCTAGATCCGGTTTATGTGGTGCACAAACTGGCGGAGCTTGGGGTCTACGGAGTGAACCTCCACGACGAGGATCTGATCCCGCGTGACACGCCCCCGGCAGAGCGGGACAGGATCGTCCGACGTTTCAAAAAGGCCCTGGAGGAGACGGGGCTTAAGGTGCCCATGGTGACCGCGAATCTCTTCTCCGACCCCGCTTTCAAGGACGGGGCCTTTACGAGCCCGGACCCCCGGGTCCGGGCTTACGCGATCCGGAAAAGCATGGAGACCATGGATTTGGGAGCGGAGCTCGGAGCCAAGACCTACGTGGTCTGGCCAGGGCGAGAAGGGTCCGAAGTGGAGGCCAGCCTCAAAGCCCGGCGGGCTTTTGAGTGGGCCCGGGAGGCTTTAAATTTCCTCGCCGCCTACTCCGAGGACCAAGGGTACGGTTACCGGTTCGCTCTGGAGCCTAAGCCAAACGAGCCCCGAGGGGACATTTACTTCGCCACCGTGGGGGCGATGCTGGGGTTCATAGGGACCCTCGACCAGCCGGAGCTTTTTGGCTTGAACCCTGAGTTCGCTCACGAAACCATGGCTGGGCTCAACTTCGTACACGCGGTCGCGCAGGCCCTAGATGCGGGCAAGCTCTTCCATATCGACCTCAACGACCAGCGGATGAGCCGGTTTGACCAGGATCTCCGTTTTGGCTCCGAGAATCTCAAGACAGCTTTCTTCCTGGTGGACCTCCTGGAGTCCTCGGGGTACGAGGGGCCACGGCACTTCGACGCCCACGCCCTGAGGACCGAGGACGAGGAGGGGGTTTGGGCCTTTGCACGGGGGTGCATGCGGACCTACTTGATCTTGAAAGAGAAGGCCCGGGCCTTCCGGGAGGATCCAGAGGTCCAGGCTCTTCTCCATGCGTACTACCAAGAAGACGAGGCAGCCACGACCTTGCTTGGCCCCTATACACCGGAACGGGCTGAAGCTCTCAAGCGGGCGGAACTCCCCCTAGAGTCGCTTAGACGCCAGGGGTACGGCTTGGAGGCTTTGGATCAGATCGCGGTAGAGCACCTTCTGGGGGTGCGCTAGTGGAGCTTGCGATCGGTGTGGATCTGGGGACAAGCGGCTTGAAGGCCGTGGCCCTGAACCTTGGCGGCCGGAAAGTGGCCGAGGTGCGCTCGCCCTACCCCCTCCTTACCCCCAGGCCCGGCTGGACGGAACAGCGTCCGGAGGACTGGACTAGGGCCTTGCAGGAGGCCCTAATAAGGCTTGCCCAGGCCCTGGAGGGACACCGGGTGGTGGGGATTGGGCTTTCCGGACAAATGCACGGGGCGGTTTTCCTGGACCGGGAAGGCCGGCCCCTTCTCCCCGCCCCCCTTTGGAACGACCAGCGCACAGCGGAGGAGGTGGCGCTGATTGAGGAGGCCATTCCCAGAGCCGAACTCATCCGGCGCACCGGAAATCCCGCCATCACCGGGTTCCAGCTCCCTAAAGTCCTTTGGCTCAAGCGGAACCACCCGGAAGTCTTCCCACGGGTACACAAGGTTCTTTTACCCAAGGACTACGTGGGCCACCTCCTTACCGGGGTCTACGCCACCGAGCCTTCGGATGCCTCGGGGGTGGGAGCCCTAGACCTTAAGAGCCGGACTTGGGACGTGGATCTCCTCAAGGCCTTGGGCCTGTCTCCGGAGCTTTTCCCGGAGGTGGGGCCAAGTGAGCGGGTCATCGGGGGACTTCGGTCCGAGTGGGCGCAGGCCACAGGTTTGCCCGAGGGGACTCCGGTGGTGGCAGGCGCTGGAGACAATGCCGCAGCTGCCCTGGGCCTTGGGGTTTCCCGCCACCGGCCGGGGGTGGGGAGCATCTCCTTGGGGACGAGCGGGGTCATCTTCCTTCCCCTCGATGCCCCCAGCCCCGACCCCGAGGGGCGGGTCCACCTCTTCTGTCACGCCGACGGGGGGTACCATCTCCTCGGGGTTACTCTGAACGCAGCCGGAAGCCTCCAGTGGCTCTTGGACCGGGCTTTCCCCGGTGTAGACCTGGAGGTGTTGTTGCGGGAAGCCGAGGCGGCGCCTTTGGGGAGTGAAGGGCTTTTCTTCCTGCCCTTCCTCTCGGGTGAACGAAGCCCGTATCTCAACCCGTACCTTCGAGGGGCCTGGGTGGGGCTCAGCCTAGCCCACGGCCGGGAGCATCTCGTGCGCGCGGTTCTGGAAGGCGTAGCGTTCAGCCTCAGGGCGGTCCTAGAGGTCATGCGTCCCCTCGCTTTCCCCGATCGGCTTTTGGCCACCGGGGGCGGGGCTCGATCTGACCTTTGGCTCAGTCTCCTTGGCGGGGCGCTCGAGGTGCCCCTTTTCCGGGTAGCAAGGGAGGAGGGAGCGGCCCGGGGGGCTGCCATCCTCGCCATGGTCGGGGCCGGGGTATACCCCAGCTTGGAGGAGGCCCTCCAGGCAACCCAACTTCCTGAAAGCCCGGCCCCGCCCCCTACGGCGGGTATGAAGGCCCTCTACGAGGACTATCTCCTTGCGGTGAAAGCCGTACAGCGTCTATACACGAACGGAGGAGGTTCGTGAAGTCTGTTACCTCACCCATCAACGTTGTTCGTCTTTTCGCGATGGAGGCCGGAGGCAGGTGCAAAGCAGTTATCCGGGGATGCCCTGCGAGCACGACCCCGGGAGCGGTGTGCGAATCGCGTGGTCAGGCTAAATCGGCGTGAACCGAGGGTCCCGTATCTTCAGGTGTACAGATACCGGGCCAAGACGCTGGAGGAGGTTCTTTGATGCGGGCGGATACCCCTTTGGAACGGCTCAGGGCTTGGATGCGGACCCAGGGCCTAGAGCGGATTTGGGTCTACCTACCCGAGAACTTTGCCTGGCTTACTGGGGGGGAGAACACTCTGGGAATGGGGGACCCGGTAGCCTGGCTGGAGGTGGCGGAGGAGGTTCGGGTCCACACCAGCCGGATCGAGCAACTTCGGATCCCTGAGGAGGAGGCCCGGGGCCTCCCGGTGGTCACCCACCCCTGGGAAACCCCACCCCTCCTGGCCCGACCGAACGATCTCGAGCTCGACCTCACCCCCCTGCGCCTGGTACTCACCCCGGACACGCAAGACAATTTTCGACTCCTGGGCCGTGAGGCGGCCCTGGCCACGGGGGAGGTTGTCCGGGAGGCGAAGCCCGAGTGGCGGGAACGGGAACTGGCTGGCGCCCTGGCCGAGGCACTTTGGGGTCGGGGAATTCGACCCCTCCTCCTTCTAGTGGCCGGTGAAGAGCGGCTTTTCCGCTACCGCCACCCCTTACCAAAAGACCGTTCCCTGGGTCGGGCCTTCATGGCCGTGGTGTGTGGAACAAGGCACGGCTTGGTAGCGAATCTCACCCGGATGGCTCACTTCGGGGGGAGACCTGAGATCAGGGGCCGGTACGAGAAGGTGCTGGAGGTGGAAGCGGCGGCCCTGGCTGCAAGCCGCCCCGGAGTGTCCCTTGGAGAAGTCTTCGCCGTCATCCAGGAAGCCTACGCGGGGGCGGGTTTCCCCGAAGCGTGGCGCGAGCATCACCAGGGGGGTGTGGGAGGTTACCGGTCCCGAGAGGTGATTGCCACCCCTGGCCACGATCTGCGACTCGAGGAGGGCATGATTCTGGCTTGGAATCCGAGCCTGGCGGGGGCCAAGGTGGAGGATACCTTTCTCCTCCTCGATGGGGGGCTCGAAAACCTGACCGAGGATCCCCACTGGCCCAAGGTGATGGTGCATGGACGGGCGCGGCCCGCTCTTCTGGAGAGGTGATGCGGAAAACCCGTACTGGCATCGTCGGGGCGAAATCGTGGGCAGGGGAGGTCCGCGCCCAGGTCTCTGCCCACGCGGGAAGACAAATTCGTTGGCGTTTGCACTGGGAAGCGGCCTGGGGAACGCGAGTTTGCGGGGAATATGGAACCGGCCTTTTGGAAGCGGACACGGTTGTCTCCACGACTCCAGACGTCACCCGTGCGCCCCTGCTTTGGAAGCCGCTGGCCCTCAGGCCTGCTTTGGTGTTTGCGTCCACACTTGGACGGCAATTGAATCGGTTTGAGAAGGCGCAAAAATGGCGTCTGGGAGGAGGTTCAAAGTGTTTGATGGAAAGGTTGCGGTGATCACGGGGGCCAGCCGGGGCATTGGCCGGGCCATCGCCCTGGCTCTGGCAAAAAGGGGCGCCGACGTGGTCCTGGCGGCCCGCGACCGGGGCCGCCTCGGGACCGCGGTCGCCGAGGTCGAAGCCCTGGGCCGGAGGGCGGTACCGGTGGTCGGCGATTTGCGCAAGGAAGGGGATGTCCTGCGCTTGAAGGACGAGGCGCTCACGGCCTTTGGCGCCGTGGATATCGTGGTCAACAACGCGGGCGTGGGGAAATACGGTCCCATCACCGGGTTCACCGCCGAGGACTACGACTGGATCATGGACACCAACATGCGGGCAAGCTTTCTGGTGACCCAGGCCTTCCTGCCCGTTCTGCTCGCCAAGAGCTCTGGAGACCTGGTCTTCGTCGCCTCGGTGGCGGGGCTCAAAGGGCTGCCCAACGAAGCCGTCTACTGCGCCTCGAAATTCGCCCAGGTGGGGTTTGCGCAGGCCCTGGACCACGAGCTCAGGGAGAAGGGGATCCGGGTGAGCGTGGTGGCCCCGGGCGGGGTAAAAACCGAGTTCGCCTTCGGCACCGGTCGTACACCCGGGGATCCCCGCCTCGAAACCTTCTTACACCCTGAGGATGTGGCCGAGGCCGTGGTCTTTGCCCTCAGCCAGCCGCCTCACGCCAGGGTATTCCTCGTTGGCATGCGCCCCATGTCGGAGCCGCTTTAGAGGGGGGCGGGGAGTCCAGGGAATACGAGCTTTCGGCCCTGACCGCCGAGAAAGCCGGGCATCACCGGAAACTCGGCCATTCGGCCTCTACGCCCTGTGCACGGGAACGCAAAAGCCGGCGGCCTGCCGGAAAGGCGGTTTCACCCTCTCAACCTCCCAGCTGCGGATCAAGAATCCGGCACATAGGCTTCCGTTTCTCCGTCCTGGCTGACGAAAAGGACCAGAACCCCGAGCCGCTCGAGGGCCCAGGAAAGGTCCCGGGCTAGGTTCCGGTAGGTCGTCGCTGGGGGCAGCGCAAGGGCCAGGCCGGCGCCGGGGTAGCGGTTTCTCCGCCGCAGGAGATCGGTGAGTGCCCCAGCGAAGTAGTGGCGCATCTGGGTATAGGGTTGTGTGCGCTTGAGATCGTCCTTCTTCGGACCCCGTGCGTACCGTTTGCCGGGAAACCCCTTGACTTCTACGACCAGCGTTTCGTCACCTCTCCGGGCCACCAGGTCCGGACCGTGGGTGCTGCCTTCCGCTGCCTCGATTATCTCCCACCCCTGGCCCTCGAGCCAGCGAACGAGCCGCTCCTGAACCGCGCGCTCGGTGGCCCAACTGAGGTTCTTTGAATCCTTCCGGGCGGGCATTCCCTTCTCCCTGTTCTTGGGACGCGGGCCCTTACGGAGCCGGACCCGCATCGGTCTCTGCGACCGGTCGAGCTCGTAGAGCTTAGGGTTTTGCAGGATAAAGGCGTAAACGTGCTGTTCCGTGGGGAGGCCGCCGTCACGGCGTCGGTAGAGCCTCTGCCGAACTATGCGGCGCCAGACCTCCGGTACGGACAACGGTTCATTCGCCCGCTCCAGAACCAGGGCGATCGCCGCACGCATGGTCCGTCTGTTCGCGCGCCCGTTTTCCATTTGCCGTACATTTTCCCACACATCGAAAGCTGTGCTCCGGTTTTCCGTAACATGGCTCCGCCATCAAAGCCGGTGCTCCCGTACAGGCTCATAAAACCCTCCCCGGGACTGGGGATCCAGACGCAACGGTACGGTAACGTCGAGGTGCCCTGCCCTCACCGCGACACGTTTTCCGCCAGAGCCTGGATGAGCGCCTCCTTTTCTTTCTCCGGGCCCGGGTAGGGCTTCCCTGCTTTGGGAATGAGCTACGGGAGGTTCCTGGCCCGGCAGCGGGGCCGGGGGAGCAGGACGATGCGGACCTCTTCCAGCGAGACCAGGAATTCGTCCCCGGGCTTCAGGCCCAGCGCCTCCCGCACCGACTTGGGCAGGGTGATTCGCCCCCCCGGACGTCAGGGTGATTGTCATCCCTTCCTCATCGTGCCACGAAAGGCGCCGTCGGGGCCCGACCGTACGAACCGGGCTAAACTGCACGAGAGGTACCAGGACGGCCGTGCCAGCCTCCCTTGGGAAATGCCCGGCTCAGGAGCGTATCACGGCGCCGCGCATGCGCGCCAGCTGTTCGCCGGGAGAGATTAAAGCGGGGCACCCTCCTTGAGCGAGCGCACCACCGCCAGCACAATGTCGAGGTCGCCGTCCTCGATCAGGTCCCAGGCGGTCTTCCCGCCCCAGATCTCAGAAGGGGTCTTGAGCCAGGCCCGGGCCCTCTCCGGGCTCCCCAGCATCCGCTCGAGGTCGTAAAAGAGCTGCTCCAGCCGGGCCGCGGGCCCTTGCAGTTTGGGGGCCGTGGGGTGGCGGATCACCGTGCTCTTGTTGACCCCGAGGGGCCGGGCGAGCTGGCTGGGCCGTACGCCAAAGACCCCGGCCATCCGCTTGGCGTGATAGAGGCCGGTCTTCGGGTCGCGCATCGCTTCGATCTGTAGTGCTTCGCTCCAAGCGGTACCACCTGCGAGGTAAGAGGGGGTAGTGTATGAGCAAAATGGCTACAAGGAGCTGGAGCACCGAGGAGAAGGTTGCCATCGTGCTGAGCATCCTGCGCGGGGAGCTCTCGATGAGTGAGGCTTCAAGAAGGCACGGGGTCAGCTACAAGACCCTGCTTGCCTGGCGTGACCGGTTCCTCAAGGGCGGGGAGGCTGCCCTCAAAGGCAAAGGACCGGATGCTCAAGTCAAAGCCCTGGAGAACGAGAACAAGCAGCTGAAGGAAGCCCTGGCCGAGATGGCCCTGCGGGTGGAGGTTTTAAAAAAACTCCGCCGCCTCGGCTAGCTGTAACCTCCCAACACGTTGTTCACTGAAGCCCCTCACACTGCTACCCGTGAAAGAGTGGCTTATGGCACGAGAGGAGGGGCTCCAGTGAACAGCCACAAGAACGCGCGACTCACCTACCAAGGAAGGCGCATCCTTGTGTCTCGCATTATCCATGAAGGCCTGCCGGTGAGGGAAGCGGCCAAAGCCCAGGGGGTCAGCCCAAGGACCGCCTACAAGTGGCTCCGGCGTTACCGCGAGGAGGGTGAAGCGGGCCTTAGGGATCGCAGTTCAAGACCCAAACGAAGCCCCAGGCGCACGCCGGAGAGGCTTAGGGAGCAGGTGAAAAAGCTTCGCCAACAACGCTGGCCCTACCACGCCATCGCCCAGAAAGTTGGGGTTTCCAGGAGCACGGTGGCCCGGATCCTCAAGGCCGCGGGCCTTCACCGCCTATCGCTTCTGGAACCCAAGCCCCTGCCCCGGCGCTATGAGGTCGAGGCCCCTGGTGTGCTTTTGCACCTGGACACCAAGAAGCTCGCCCGGTTCGAAAGACCGGGACACCGGGTCACCGGGGACCGGCGCAGGGCTTCTTCCGGAGTAGGCTACGAGGCGGTCTACGCTGCGGTGGACGGCCATAGCCGCCTGGCCTACGTGGAGGTGAAGGCGAACGAGCGGAAGGAGAGTGCGGTGGCCTTTTTGCTTTCCGCGTTGCGCTACTACCGCAGAATAGGCGTTCGTGTTCAGGCGGTGATGACTGATAATGCCAAAGTCTTCCAGTCCAAGCGCTTCCAAAGGGTGCTCAGGCAGCTGGGCATCCGGCACAAGACCACGCCCCCCTATACGCCAAGGGTGAACGGGAAGGTGGAGCGGTTCATCCGCACTTTGCTGAACGAGTGGGCGTATGCCCACGCTTATCCCAGCTCCGAGGCCCGGGACGCGTACTTGCCCCAGTGGCTTCATTACTACAACTGGCACCGGCCGCACACCAGCCTGGGCAACCAGGCCCCCGTTTCACGGTTGGGGCTTAGTGTGAACAACGTGGTGAGACTGCACAGCTAGCGAGCTTTGAGGAGCTGGAAGCGGTGCGCCGGGAGCTCGGTCTTGGGGTGAACGCCTTCCTGCGCCTTTTGGGGATGAGCAAGGGCACCTACTACCGACGAAAGCGGAGGTGGCGGGAAGTCCAGGGCGGGGCGCTGCGAGGAGCGCGTAGGGCGAGGGGTTCCCGATGTTTCCGCCGTTGCCCCGAGCGGGATGCCATCCAGGAGCACGCTCGCGAGATCGCCCTGGCCTTTCCCACCTACGGCTACCGCAAGGTTTGGGCGGAGCTTTTGCGCCGGGGCATCCAGACGAGTCAAAGCACCGTCTACCGGGTGCTCAAGGCGGAGGGGCTCTTGCTCCCCATGAAGCGAAGGCCAAAGGCCAAGAGCCAAGGCCCCGAGCCGCCTAAGCCCGAGCGGGTGGGCCTCGTGCTCAGTGCCGATAGCACCTTATGGCGATTGGTCGAGCACAAAGGTTTTCCCGCGCTTGGGGGCTACCGCATTCTCAACGTGATCGAGGAGGAAAGCCGCTACCTTTTGGCCAGCGTGGCGGGCAAAGTGGGGGAAGGCGAGACCGCGGGATTGGCGAGGGAAGCAATCGAGCGGGCCCGGGAGGAAGCCAGGAGGCTCGGGCTTCCCACCAAGGGGCTTTTGCTCCGGACCGATCGGGGCTCGGCGTTCCAATCCGAGGCTTTCCGCGGGTACCTTTACGCGCATCGAATCGGGCAGGTCTTTGCCCCGGTGGGGAGGCCCCAGGGCATTGGCAAGATCGAGCGATTGCATCGGAGCTTGAAAGCTGCTTCGCCGCCAGGCGAACCTTTGACTAGAGAAGCTTATGCGGGAGGAGATCCGAGACCCCTTGGAACTGCAGCGGGCGTTGGACGAGTACCGGCACTTCTACAACACCCGGCGTTTGCACCAGGCTTTGGGCTACCGGACGCCGCTGGAAGTTGTGGAGCAAAAGCGGGTCAAAGTGGTATCGTTTTCGTGAAGCCCTACAGTAACCTTGAGCCCGTGATATTGGTGGTGACCGCGAGGTGGACCGCCCAGGAGCATGCCTCATGGTAGGGGAGAGGCGGGGGGGAACCCCCGCCGGTCGAAACCTCGGTTGGTGGACGTTTAACCGCTAAACAGGAGAAGCCTCCCTGACACGCCTTAAGCCTCCAGGCCGCTCCTGAACCCGGACAGACACATGTGAGACCGAATCGATAAGAATGTGGGGACCACTCCAGGAGAGAGGAGGTCCCCACGTATGCAGCTTACAACGGTTGGCCGGGAGGTATGGAGGGGGGCGAGGAAAGCCCAGGTGCTCCAGGAGGCTGGAGCGGGCGACCCCACGGTCCAAGACCGTCTGCGAAAGCTCAAACAAGTCGAGGCGTTCCGGAAACACAAGGTGGACTGGTCCGAGATCCAGTCCCTGGTGGGAATCAGCCGAGCCACCTACTACCGCTGGAAAAAGCGACTCAGGGAAGAAGGCCTCAAAGGCCTTGGGCCCAGATCCAAACGCCCAAGGCGGTTGCGACGAAAGCTCCACTGGACGACCGAACTTCTCATTGCGATTGAAACTTTGAGGAAGCAAAACCCCACCTGGGGCCGCTGGCCGATCTGGCTGGCCTTGGGGAAGCAAGGCTTTGGGGTTAGCGAACGCACCGTGGGCCGTATCCTGGCCCACCTGGGAGCGCACCGTCGTGTTGAAAGCGTGGCCGCCTTCCTGGCCCGGGCGAGACGGGGGAAGGTGAAGCGAAGGCCCAGGCGCCCCTACGCCAGGAGAAAACCCAAAAGCTACGTCGCCTCCTCACCCGGCGACCTGGTTCAGGTGGACACCCTTACCGTGACCCTAGGACCCGGGGAGGCCGTCAAGCATTTTTCGGCGGTAGACCTTTACACCCGCTTTTCCCTGGCCGAGGTGCACACCCGGGCCACCGCCAACCTAGCAGCTGGCTTTCTGGCCCACCTCATCACCCAGGCCCCCTTTCCCGTCAGGGCCATTCAGGTGGACGGTGGAAGCGAGTTCATGGCCGAGTTTGAGGAAACTTGCCAACGTTTGGGTATCGAGCTCTTCGTGCTGCCCCCGAGAAGTCCCAAGCTCAATGGCCACGTGGAGCGGATGCAGCGGACCTTCAGGGAGGAGTTTTACACCCAGCCTCTGCCGACGAAAATCCCCGAGCTCCAAAGGGAGCTCGACGCCTACCTGGACTACTACAACCGCAGGAGGCCCCATCGTGCGCTCAACGGCCTTGCGCCTCTTGAGTTCCTGGCTAGAATGCAAGCGGAGTCGGTCCCCAAAAGAGTCTCAGATGTGTTGACCGATTACAGCTCCTTGACACCAGACGGAAAACATGGTTGCATGTAGTTAACAAAGCCCCTCCTGTCCAACCCCCTTTGAGGGGCGGACTGGGGAGGGGACTTCTCATTTGTCATGACCGCCCGCCGCTACGCCGTCACCAAGCCCTTTCTCTCCATCGAGGAACAGATTGACCAGCTTAGGTCACGCGGCCTGGAGATTGCTGACGAGGACGCCGCCCGGGCGTTCCTTGCCCGGGTGAACTATGCCCGGCTCCGCCCCTACTGGCACCCTTTCGAAATCCCCGGAGACGCGAACCACCGCTTTCACCCTGGCACCACGTTTGAAGACGTCGTCCGGCTCTACGAGTTCGACCGGGCGCTCCGGCTCCACGTACTGGCCGCCATCGAGCGGATCGAGATCGGGCTGCGCACGCGGTGGGCGTACCACCTGAGCGAGCAGTTCGGCCCCTTTGGCTACCTTGACCCCGGCCTTTACCGGAAGACCACACGGTTTTACGAGAGCCTATGCGCGCTGAATCGCAACTGGGCAAGGCAAAAGGACCACGATCCGATTCTTCAGCACTTCGACCGGGATTACGCCGAGCCGCTCCCGCCCGCCTGGCTTGCGTGCGAACTCATGACGTTTGGCGAGCTAGGCCACTGGATCAAGAACCTGGATCGTAGTCAGCCACGCCTGCGGCCGGTGTTCGCGGGCCTGAAGAAGGACCTGGGTATCCCTGCTGGCGTAATCGTTAGCCTGCTCCCGCACCTAACCTATGTTCGGAATCTAGCCGCTCATCATATGCGCCTGTGGGACAGGAAGCTCACGACTTACACACTGACGACGACAATCCCCCGTGGTCCCACGGCCTTACTCGAGGCCCTCCGGGCCACACCCCAGGGCAGGGAACAGTACCTCTACCGCACGCTGGTGGTCCTGGGGCATTTCGCCGAGCGCATGACGCCCGGATGCAGCTGGATCCGGGAGCTCTGCACCTTGATCGAGCGGTACCGGCCCATGCTCGAGCGCATGGGGTTTCCCGAGGACTGGCGCCGGCTTGCCTTCTGGGCCCGGTGCCACTAACCCCGTATCCCTCTTGCGGTTCATACTTTGAGCGGACGCAATACGGCTTCGGCATGCCGCTCGTGATCGACCTGCCGGGAACTTAGCTCTGTAGCTGGATCAAGCTTTTCAAAAGGTTAGCCGCTTCCAGCGTGGGCTTGACCCATCTCCACAAGCGCTCAAGCCGCCCCCGGGCACGCTCCTTGTCGCCCTTCTCAAGGGCGTCTCGCACCTCGCGAAGGAGGTCGGCAACCTCCGTGTTTTTGAACACCGGTTCAAGCAGTTCCTCGAGTTTTGCAAGGAGGGCCTCCGCGTCCGCGCCCACCTGCATCGTCTGGCGTACCCGGGCGTTGCCGGCGGCGATCGCGACGCTGCCGCCCTCGTTTCGAAGCTCCCCAATTTCCACCGACAGGCCCACCTCCCGCTCAAAGAGGGGCTCGTCGTAGATCGCCCGCACCCCCTTGGCAGTCAACGCCACGTAGCGGAAGTGGGGCTCCCCGGGTAACCCGAGAGTCTTGACTTCGCCTTCCTCTTCCATCGGGAGGACGACCCGAATCACGTCGTCCTCCCCGACCCCAAGGCTTTCGGCGAGGAACTCCGGGGCCAAGTCGAAGCGCCCGTAGCGCTCGGGGTGGCGGGCGTGAAAGGCGTAGAGGACCCGGAGCACCGCCTGCCGGAGATCCTTATCGGTGACCGCTCCGTTGCCCGGCAGGTAGTTCGAAAGGCGAACCGGCACCTCCTCCGACAGGTCGAGGTGGACCGGGAATCGGCGGTCGCAGGAGGGGCAGATCTGCTCGTAATCTCCGGGGTTTGAGAAACCAACTACCTCGCAGTCCAAAAACACCTGCGAAGGCTCTGTACTGCCCCCCTATTCGCTTGTAGAGCTCGACCCCACCCGACAGATACACGCAGTTCACCTGGGTCAAGGCTTCCGGAATGCTGCACTTGCGACAGATCTCCGGGGTCGCCACATCCGTGTGCTGGGATCCACCCTGGGCTACGGTGCAGACCAGCATCCCCTCCCGGCTCCAGGACCTTTGGATAGGCAAGGACCAAGGCCTCAGCTACAGACACCTCCCGGAGGCAGAAAGGGCAGCGGAAAGCTTCCCCCTTTTCGACCACCTCCGGGGAGACCTGCGCTTCCCGGCGGCAATCCGGGCAGACCAGACTTACCCGTCCCCTTGGGTCAAGAGGTAGCCAGAGTTCCACCTCGCGTGGAGGACCCGGCAGTCCTTCGATGGCAACCCGCAGGTGGGCGAGTGGAAGCAGCACACAGGACGGCAAACCCTGAACCCCCATACCGCAGAATATCACGGATCGTTAATCTATAGATAGTAGAGTTAACACACGGTGGAGGCAGAGGATGGCCGAGCTTGGCTCCCGACTCAAGCGCGCCCGCGAACGCGCGGGGCTCACCCAGCGCGAGGCAGCGGAGGCGCTAGGGATGACCCCCGCGGCGATCAGCCAGTACGAGGGGGGGAAGCGCACACCCCGGGCGGAGACCCTCGAGCGGATGGCCCGGCTCTACGGGGTTCCGCTGGGGTTCTTCTTCGGCGAGGAGCCCCGCCCCGGGAACTGGGAGGAGGCGCTCCTTGAACTCGTCCGCACGCGCTACCCCGAGGCCCGGCGGGGGGTCTTCGCGCTCATCGAACGAGTGCGGGGGATGGCCTGGCTTGTTGAGCGGGTGGAGCCGGAATACCGGCCTGTCCGCTCGGAGTTCCGCCCGCTTGCCGACGACACCCCCCTCGGAGAAGCTGCGCGGCTTGCTGGCCGGGTCCGGGACGCGCTCGGCTTCGACACCGCCCCGGTGCCGGACGCCAAGGACCTCCTCGAGGACCAGGGAGTCCACGTTTTCGCCCTCGATCTGGGGGAGAAGCTCTCCGGGCTCTTCTTCGACCACCCCGACCTCGGCCCGGCGGTGGCCTATAACGAACGCCAGGCGCGCACCCGCGCTCGCTTCACCCTGGCGCACGAGTTCGCGCATAGCCGCTTTCACTACGACCGCCCGGCAATCCTCTGTCGTGCCGGGGACCGGGCCCCGATCGAGCGCTTCGCCGATGTCTTCGCCGCCCACTTTCTCCTCCCCACGGAGGGCATCGACCGCTGGCTCGAAGAGCGCGGGCTCGACCGCGTCGAGGCCCCCGAGGACATCGTCCGGCTGGCTCGGACTTACCGGGTCAGCTACGCCATGGCCCTCACTCGACTTCAGGGCCTCAAAAGGCTCAAGGGGCCGAAAGCACGCTTTGAAAATGTAAAGCCGCTCGTTCTTGCACTGCGGCTCGGCTACCAGCCCGCCCCCTGGGACCTGGGCCAGCGCCCCCTGCCCCTTCCCGAGCGGCTGCCGCGGAAGTTCCTCGAGTGGGCGCTCACCGGACTGGAGTCGGGGAAGATCTCCCTGGCCGGGGCGGCCGAACTCCTTGGCGTGAGCGATCTCGAGCTCGAGGCCTTCCTCGAGGCGATCCCGGCGGAGGAGGGTGATCCCGTGTTCGCCTAGGAAGCGCTACCTTCTCGATACCGGGGCCCTCCGGGGGATCGCTTTTGCCCACCCGGAGGGCCTTTCGCTGTTGATGGCAACCGCGGGCATACGTTCCGGCCCATTCCAGGGGCGCCAATGCTTTGGAACGTTCGCCACACCCCGCCGGCCCCTTGTCTCGAACAGGGGCGGGCCCGGCCACGAGGCCAGATCTTCCTACGAAGAACCCCCACCTTCATTCCGGCCCGCTTCGGCCTTACCTTCGTCGCAGAGGCCCAGGTAGGGGCAGGCGGCGCATCGCGCGGAAGGGGTGGGGTCAAAAGCTCTGGAACGGATCCCTTCCACCACCTTTTCCGCCTCCGCCTCGAGATCGTGAAGAGGAACCTTCACCAGGCGGTCGTGGCGCAGGTAGGCAAGGTACGCCTCATCCCGCCCCAGGGCCCGGGCGTAGGCCCAGACCTGGAGGGCGTGTTCACCGGGCTGGACCTCGCGATCCGTCTTGAAGTCGAGGATCCAGCCCGGTCCCACAAGGTCCGCGATCCCGGAAAGCGTGACCCCCGCGACCTCGATCGACAGGGGGACCTCGCGCCCCTCTGCCTCGCGGCGGAACCGCTCGTAGGTAGGGGACTGGAGAAATGCCCGCGCGAGTTCGGCGGCCTCCCGGACGGCCTCCGCCGGGAGGCCCGGGTCAAGCCTGGCGAGGCGTTCCTCGTCTGCTGTCCCCCTTGCCAGGGCCTCGTGGGCCAGTCTGCCGACCCGGCGGGCAACGGCCGCCTCCTCCCCGGCCCCCGGGTGCCCCCGAACGTGGGCGAAGTGGAACCGGCGGGGGCAGAGCCGGTAGAGGTCGAGCGCGGTTACCGGCAGCCCGGAGAGGGCCAGGGGAACCTCGCCCACGATCTCGGCTTCGGCCAGCTCCGGGGCGGGCGCCCCGGAGAAGGGAGGCAGGAGATCCTCCTCTTCGGGGACGAGTTCCTCGACCCCGGGGAGGTGGTCCCTGACGACCTTCCAGGCCCCTTTGTCGCCGGCGGCTGAGACCACCAGCCGGTCGGCGGCCCGGGTCATGCCCACATAGAGCAGGCGTAAAAGCTCCTCGTTCTCGGCCTCTTTGCGCCGCGTCTCGATCAGCGCGTGGATCCCGCTCGGTTCTTCCTCACTTAGAGCGACCCCGACTTCGGGGTCGAAGAGGGCTGCCGGCTTTTGGCCCCGATTCGCCTCGTGGTCCAGCCCGGCGAGAAAAACCACCGGCCATTCGAGTCCCTTGGCGGCGTGGATGGTGAGGAGGGACACGGCGTCGCCGGCGGCAAGCGGCGGCCGGTCGAGGCGAACCCCCGCAGCCAGGAGTTCGCGGAAGCGTCGGGCCACCGCGAAGGTATCCTCATTCCCCCGTTCGAGCTCCCGCACCAGGTCCAGGAAGGCCCGCCAATCGGCGAGGCGGCGCCCGGCCAGGGGGAGGTTGGCAAGGACCGCGGTGTAGCCGGTGAGCCGGTCAGCCATCTGCAAAAGGCGGCTGGGTGGTTCGTGGCTGCGGGCCGCGAGCAGCCTCTCCAGCACTTCCCGGGGCCGCTCGAGGGCGGGGTCGCCTGAGGCGAGGACCCGCTCCCACCAGTCTCCCTCGCCGCCGGCGTGCGCCTGGAGGGTGCGGTCGGACACGGCGAAGAAGGGGCTCCGGAGGACCGCGATCAGGGCCAGGTCGTCGGCTGGATCGGCGAGGAAGCGGAGAAGGGCGAGGCCATCCTTGACCTCCCGGGCTTCGAGGAGGCTCCCGCCACGGGTGAGGACCGCCGGTACCCCCTCGGCCAGGAGGGCGAGCGCGATGTCCTCCAGCACCGACCAGGCTCGCGCGAGTACGGCGAAGTCGGACCAGTGGGCCGGGCGGACACGCTCGGCCTCCCGGTCCCAGACGAGGAGTTTCCCCTCGACCCAGCGGCGGATACGGCGGGCGACCTCGCGGGCCTCGGCCTGCCGGCGGGCGGCCTTGGTGTTGCCAGTGGCCACAACGAAGGCCTCGAGGTGGGGGCCCTCGTGGGGTGGGTTACGGTCGGCGGAGAGGGGCTCGAAGTCCGGGAGGAGGCCTTCGAAAACTCCGTTGACCGCTTCCACCAGGGCGCTGTGGGTACGGAAGCTCCGGCTGAGGAATACCTGCTCCGGGGCCTCCTTCGTGGCGCGGGAGAAGACCCGGGGGTCGGCCCGGCGGAAGCCGTAGATGGACTGTTTCGGGTCGCCGACCAAGGTGAGATCGCCGGGTCCGAAGAGGGCGTGGAGGATCCGCTCCTGGACGGGATTGGTGTCCTGGTGCTCGTCTACCAGGGCGTGCTTCCAGCGCTGGCGGTAGTAGTCGCGTACGGAGGGGTCCTCGAGGGCCCGGAGGGCATGGGCCTCGAGGCCGGCGAAGTCGAGGACCCGGTCGCGGAACCGTTCGGCTTCAAGGCGCTCGCGCACCTTGAAGAAGGCTTCCTTAAGGGCCTTCCAGGCACGCTCTTGGTCTTCGGTGAAGCGGAGCCGGAGGGCCTGCTTGGCGAGGTCGCGGACCGCCTTGATCGCCTCCTTGACCTCCAGATGGCGGGTCTTGCCGCCGGGTAGTTTGAGGCTGGATGCGCGCTCCCAGAAACCCTCAGGGTCCTCCTTCCAGGCGATGAGGAGCTCCGCGCGAAGTTCATCCAGCCTGCCGGAAGCCTCCTGCTGACTGAGGATCTCCATGTGGACCCTGGCTTCCTCAAAGTGGTGATTTTGCTCCGCACCGAGGAGCGCCCCCATCGCCTCAGGGTCCTTGTTGAAAGCCTCGCCGGCCGCCACCGGATCGGCGAGGAGCTCCTCCAGGGCGCCCAGCAGGAGGCTGTAGGGCACGGCCCGGAAGACCTCTTCCGGAAGGCCGGCCACCGCTCGGGGCAGGTGATCCCTGAGCCAGAGGGCGGCTTCGACCTCGTCCTGGACCCGGAAGTCGGCAGGGACCCCGGCGGCCTGGGAGTGCTCACGGCAGATCCGGGCGGCGAGGGCGTGAATGGTGCCGATGGGGGCGGCCTCGAGCTCGGGGACAAGCCCGGGGCGGGCATGCCTCAGCTCGCGGCGCAGGCGGGCGCGAAGTTCCGCGGCGGCGGCCTCGGTGAAGGTGACGGCCACGACCTGGAGGGGAGAGAGTCCCCGGTCCAGGAGCGCCAGGTAGCGGTGGACCAGGGTGCGGGTCTTGCCGGTGCCCGCCCCGGCGATCACCGCAACGCCACCGGGGGCGCGGATGGCCCGTTCCTGCTCGGGAGTGGGCTTCACCGCGCACCCCCTTTCCGCCAGAGCCTGGGCCCCCGCCGGCAGACGAGATCGAACGGGCAGTACCGGCAGGCGTACTCCCGGGTGTCCGGCTCCACCCTGAAGTCGCCCGCCTCGAGGTGGCGGCGGAGCCGGTCGGCGAGGGCCTCGAGTGCGCCATCCACGATCTTCGCCTGTTTGGCCTCGGCCGCGCCCACCAGGAGGTAGTAAGCCTGGCCCGGCTTCAGGTCAGGGAAGAGGGTGGGGGCCATCTCGCGGTAGAGGGGGAGCTGGAAGTCCAGGTTGAGCTTTCCCTCCTTGCCCTTCACTCCCTTGGGGGCGGACTTCCCCGCCTTGTAGTCGTAGAGCACCACCCGGTCCCCCACCCGGTCGGCCCGGTCAACGCGGCCCTTCACCCGAAACCCCCGCCAGTCGGCCTCGTTGAAGGACCGCTCCACCGCGAGGACCTCCGCCCCCTCCTCGGCGAACCCTTCCGAGGCCACGAGCCGCCGGAGGCGGGTGAGGTATTCGAGCCTCTGACCCGGCCAGCCGGGGAGGCGGTCAAGGCCCATCTCCGCCTCGACCTCGGCGAAAGCTGCCTCGAGGCGTTCCTCCGCCCGGCGGGGATCCTGGCCGGGGCGGACCGCCCGGGCCAGGATCTCGTGGTAGAGCTTCCCCCGGGTAAGGTCATCAACCTCCTCGGGGGCTTCTTCTGGCTCGGCGAGTCCCAGCAGGTGGCCCGCGAACCAGCGGAAGGGGCACCGACCCAGGGCCTCGAGCTCGGTGACGGCAAAGGTCCGGCCGGTGGGATCCACGGGCACCCCGGTGACACCGTCGTGCGGGTCCGGGTTTCCCGGCCCCTCCCGGGCCATCTCTACCCGCCAGGCGGCGCGGGCGCTTGTGAGCACGGGATCCCCCACGTCCGCCGGCCCCCGGCCCTGAAGCCGGTGCATGCGGACCTCCTCCGGGCTCGCGGCCAGGGCCTCGGGCTCGGCCCCCTCGCCGAAGGGGACGAGGAAGGGGCTCGGCTCCCCGTCGCCGGGGTTCCAGCTGAGGATCACGCGCTCGCGGGCCCCGGAGAGGAGGGCGAAGAACTGCAGGGCTTCGCGGTGCGCTCTCTCGGCGGGGGACTCGACGGGAAAACCCGCCTGTTCCGCCCGGCGGAGTTCGAAGAAGTCGAGCGCCGGGTCGTCCCGAACCGGCGGCGGGAACCGTCCCTCGGTGAGCCCGAAGACAAAGAGGTGGTCGAACTCGGCCCCGGCGAGCGAAAGGGGGGTGTGGAGCTCGACCCCGCCCCGTCCCGGCGCGGCGGGGACGGTCGCGGTGACGAGGAGTTCGGCGACGTCGGCGCGGAAGGTATCGAGGTCGATTTCCTCACCGGGATCGGGGAGGAAGCGAAGCCCCTCCTCGAGGGCGGCGAGGGCGAGGAGCTCGCGGGCCCAGTACAGAGCCCGGGCCCGAATCCGCAGCGCACGGAATAGCTTCAAGAGCGCCCGCGCAAACCCCTCGCGGGTGGCCCGCCCCGGGAGAGAGAAGAGGGCCTCCGGGGCGCCGAGATCCCGCCAGGCCCGGGGGCCGGCCGGGTGCTCGGCCCGGGCCCGGCCCCAGGCCTCCCCGGCAAGGCCCGGCCCGAGGGGATGGGCGAGAACCCGGGCGGTGGCCTCGAAGGGGAAACCAGCAGAGGCAGCTTCGAGAAGGCTCGCGACCCAGCCGCCGATCCGGGTCTCGGCAAGGGGGACGGCGTAGAGGGCGCGGAGGGGAATCCCGTACTCCCACGCCACGGCGAGGGCGAGAGGGCCCACCTCTGCGTCGTCGCGGGCAACCAGGGCGATGCGCTCCCCGGGAACGCCCTCGAGGAGGAGTCGCTTCACCCGGGCGAGAACGCCCCTCACCTCGGCCTCGCGGTCGCGATACCGGTGAACCTCGAGACTCTGGCTCGGGGTGGCCTGGTCTCCGGAAAAGCATGCCGCCGCCAGCTCGCCCGGGCTCGCGGGCGAGCCGCGCTCGTTCAGGACCTTCCACTCCCGTTCGCCGAACCACCCGGCCGTTTGCCGGGAGAGCTCAGCAAAGGGGGCTTCGGGGCCGGGGAGGACGAGGACGCTCCCCTCCCCGGCGACGGCAGCCAGGAGGGCCCGCTGGTCGAACCCGAGGTGCGGGTAGCCCCAGACGTAAAGGGGCTCGCGCCGCCCGTCCGCGGCCCGGTGGAGGACCTCGCCGGGGTGCACCCAGCCGCCCTCCGCCAGGGCTTTGCGCAGGGCCCGGGCCTCGGCCGCCCGCGCCCCGAGCCGCCCTCCGAGTGCTTCGAGCCGCTCGAGGTCGGCCCCCGAGCGCAGGAGGCCGGCCAGCGTCCCGCCGACCGCCCGGGCCTCCCCGTCAGGATCGGGGCTGCCCAGCTCGGCGAGGACCCGGCGCAGAGCCCGGGCCACAACCAGGGGCGGGGCGGGAACGGCATCCGGTGGAAGGCGCCGCCTCGCCAGGGCCTCGAGGCTCACATGGGGGACCCCCAGCCGTCGGGCGGCGTGCCGGTTCGGGGTCACCACCCGCTGGCCCGAGGGCGGGGGTTCGGGCTGCCAGGGATTGCGTACGTAGACGGTCTTCATAGGCCTTCCCTCATGACACCACATGAGCCGGTCGGCAGCCGGGTCAGGTAACCTCCTGAACGGATCCGGACCGGATCGGGAGAACGGAGCTGCTTCCGCGACGGGAGGGCGCCCGGTGACGCGCTGAGGCCCGGCGGCATCTGGTTCGAGCATAATGAAACAGGGAAGCATGCCTGACGGCGCCGGCAAAACCATATCCCGTCTCAGACCCATTCCCTTGCGCGAGCTCTGGAAGCACGAGGCACGGGATTTCTCAACATGGCTTGCAGAGAACCTCGATTATCTGGGGGAAGTTACCGGGATGAGTCTTTCCTTGGTTGAGCAGGAGTCCGCCGCCGGCGACTTCTCCGTGGACATACTCGCTGAGGACGCTCACGGCAACCCGGTGATCATTGAAAACCAGCTGGAGAAGACCGACCATGACCATCTCGGCAAGCTCATCACCTACATGAGCAACCTGAACGCCAAAACCGCGATCTGGATCAGCAGCCAGCCACGCCCGGAGCACGAAAGAGCGGTGCAGTGGCTGAACGAAACCCTTCCCGCCGACACAGCGCTGTACCTGATCAAACTGGAAGCGTACCGGATCGCCGATTCACCCCCCGCACCCATGCTCACGGTCGTTGCCGGCCCCAGCGAGGAAAGCAGAAAAATCGGAAGCCGCCGCAAGGACCTCGCGGAACGCAACCTCCTGCACCGGGAGTTCTGGCAGAGCTTGATCGAGAAACTGCAGGGAAGGACCCGTCTCCACGCCAATCTCTCCCCCTCCACCCAGCACTGGCTTAGCGCGGGCGCTGGGAAAGGCGGGCTTGGCTTTAACTACGTCATTCTCAAAGACGGGTGGCGGGTGGAGCTTTACATCGACACGCCGGACCAGGAAATCAATAAACGGTATTTCGACTATCTGTATGAGCAGAGGGCAGAAATCGAAAGAAACTTTGGCGAACCCCTCCGTTGGGATCGCAAGGATGCCAGACGCGCCTCCAGCATCGAGTACGTGGCTCGCGGCAAGCGAGGGCTGAAAGACCACGACGCCTGGCCGCAAATCCAGGAAGAGATGATCGACGCCATGATTCGCCTGCACAAGGCGCTCGGTCCTTACGTGAAGAAGCTCTAACTGGGGAATCGCCATGTCTCTCCTCGCCGTGGTTGATGCTGAGAGGCCCGGCTCTTGGTTCCCAGCGTCCGGTGCCAGGGCGCGCCACGGTGAAGTACTATCGCCGGTTCCCTAACATGAATCTGTGATCCTCGTCGGCACCGCCTCCTGGACCGACCCCACCCTGATCGAGGCGGGGTGGTATCCGCCGGGCGTGGCCAGGAACGCCGAGAAGCGCCTTCGCTACTACGCCGAACGCTTTCCCACCGTCGAGGTGGACTCGACCTATTACGCCCTGCCCTCGGAGAAAAACGCCCGGCTCTGGGCGGAGCGCACCCCCGAGGGCTTCGTCTTCAACGTCAAGGCCTTCAGCGCCTTCACCGGGCACGGGCTGGAGGCCCGGGCCCTGCCCAAAGACCTGCGGCCGCTGCTGCCGGACCCGGAGTTTCGGGGGAGGCTTCCCCAGTCAAAGGTTTCCCCCGAGCTGGTCGAGGCCCTCTGGGAGCGGTTCGTCTCGGCGCTTTGGCCTTTGCAAGAAGCGGGGAAGCTGGGGTACGTGCTCTTCCAGTTCCCGCCCTGGTTCCGCCCCTCGGAGAAGGCTTTCGAAAAGCTGAAAGAGGTCAGCACCCGGGCCAGGAGCGCCGGGATACTGCCCGCGGTCGAGTTCCGCCACGCCTCGTGGTACGGGGAGGGTGTCTGGCCAGAAGTACGGAACCTTCTCAGGGCGTGGGAGCTCGTCCACGTGGCGGTGGACGCGCCAAGGGCGCCGGGGGCGCCGCCGCTCGTGCCCGAGGTCACCCACCCGGAGGCGGCCGTCCTTCGCTGCCACGGGCGGAACGAAAAGACCTGGTGGAAGCGCACGAAAGCCGCCTACGAGCGCTTCAACTACTGGTACTCAGAAGAAGAGATCCGGGAGCTGGTGGAGGTGGCCCGGGGAATGAAGGCGCAGCGGACCTTCGTCATCTTCAACAACAACTACGGGACCCAGGGGGTGGAGGCGGCGGCGGTGTTCATGCGGAGCCTGGAGACGGTGTGAGTAAAGTGCGGAGCGATCCCGGAGCAGGTCACGCCAACAGGGCCGCCACCACCACGAAGGCGAGCAGGATCAGGTAATAACCAACTATGGCCAACAGCGCATGCAGACCCTTCCTTTCTCCGGCGAGGCGGTAGGCGACATAGCCGCCGGCGGCGAAAGATCCCACACCCACGATCGTCGTCTGCATATCTTCTTGCTCAACGGCAAAGCCGACAAGAAACGTGAGAAGAAGCCCTGCTAGCAGGATGGTGAGCCACGCCCACCCCAGAGCGCTCCACTCCAATTTCATTCTGTCCCTCCTCAATATTCGAGGATACCGTAGGGCACAGAAGACGAGCGCAGGCGTACTTCGAACCTTCAAACAACCACACACCTGTTTTTGAAGCGAGCCCGGGCGCAACAAACAACATGATGCGCTCGGATCGTACCAAGCGCGTGCACCGAACGCACGGCCGCCGGCCGCATCCGCACGGCACGGACCCGGAAGGGGCAGGGCTGTTCATTCGCTGCCGCACGCTTGTGCTGCCGAGGTGACTTAGTGGGAGAAGGCCATGAGATCTATTGCTTGCTCTCCGCTTTGCCGGCGGCAGCGCGAGCGCGGGTCAGACCACGCCCGCGGCTACTCGAAGAAAAATCCGCGCGGCGTAGAGGTGTGCTACCTTGATACTAAGGAGGTTTCTACATGGCACTAACCAGCCCGGCGCGTCCCACCAACCCCCTGCCGCGCTTCGCCGAGGTCGCGACGGCCCTGGGGATGAGTCGCAAGGAACAGGCGGCGTTCCTGGGGCTGTCACGAAGCAGCTACTTTCGATTCCTGAAGGCCCCGGAGGTTGACCCCGGCGTGGCCGCCCTGGCGGAGTTCCTGCCGCGAGCCTATGAACACCTGCTCGAGCTCTTCGGAAACGAAGAGGACGTCCGCAACTGGCTCCTATACCCCAATCTCGCCCTAGGCCGCGTGCGACCCTTGGACCTGCTGCGCAGCCTGAGGGGGTACGAGGCGGTCCTCGAAACCGCGGCGCAGGGGGTCTATGGGGTCTACTGAACTGTTCCTCTGGCGCGCCTACGACCCAGACCGCCCTTTCACCCAGCGACCGGACTTCGACCCGCTATCCGGCGAAGGGGCTTCGTTCATCAGCGGGCGCTGGCACACCGCCCGGCCGGACGTGCGGATCGTCTACGCCGCCGAGCACCCGGCGCTCGCCCTGCTCGAGCTCTACGTCCACATCGAGCATGCCCTGCACCGCTACGCCCTCGTCGAGTTCCTCGTCGAAACCCCGGGCGTGACCCGGCCCCCGGCTTCGGTGCTGGAAGCCCTCGGCGACGTGCGCGTGACACGCGCTTTCGGGAACGCCTGGTACATGGGTGATGCGAACCCTGTCCTCGAGGTGCCCTCGGTGCTGGTCCCCAAGGGGCTCAACTACCTGGTGCGTATCGACGACACGGTGCGTCTGAAGCGCCTAGGGGTGACAACCTACCCGCTCGACCGCCGGCTCGCCGCGCGCCTTTGAGCACCAGACCGTGCTCGATGATATCTCTGCACGCCCGTAAGCCGCCCCCGATAGAATTCCCTTGAATCACGAGTTCCTGAAGCCCGCCGACCGGATTGCCGGACTCGACTTTTCGGAGGCCGAACGCCTTGCCTGGAAACTACCACCCCGCTTCCAGGGACTGGCCAACCTCGGGTACCCCCCACTTAGTTTGTCCATAGAGGACCTCCCTTCTCCGGAAGTGGTGCCCGCCTTCCTATCGATTCGGTCTCAGGGGTGTGTATACGGACTCAGGGGTATCATTTTACTAAAAGCGTAGGTTCGGAGGTGCCCTGGTAATGTCGAAGAAGAACGTAACTTCCAGGCGGGCGGTCATTCAGGCGAGCCTCGGGGCCGGGTTGGGGCTGGCCGGCCTTTCCTCGCTCTTCATCGCCGGCGGCCTCCGCCCCAAGAAAGAGATCACGCCCGAATCCGAGCCGATCAAGGAAGGCGACACCTTCGTGATCGCCCAGGGCCCCGACAAAGGCAAGCCCGTCACCCTGGACACGCTCCCCCTGGGCGGGCCCTTCGTTCTCGCCTGGCCCATGGACCCCAAAACCAAGGTGGTCAAAAGCGGCGAGCGCAACAACCTCTCGATGATCATCCGCTTCAACCCCGACGAGTACGACGCCGAGACCAAAAAGAACTCGGACCAGGGGGTCATCGTCTACTCCGCCATCTGCACGCACCTGGGCTGCACCGTCAGCGACTGGCTCGCCGATCAGAAGATCTTCCTCTGCCCCTGCCATAAGGGCCTTTACGACCCGCGCCAAGGGGCCAAGGTGGTCGGTGGGCCGCCACCCCGGCCGCTCCCCATGCTCGTGACCAAGGTCTCGGGGGGCAAGGTCGTCGCCGGCAGCGGCTTCCTCTCCCCGGTGGGGCCGCTCGGCACGCTCGCCAGGAACAAGGCCCAGGTCTAGGGTGGAGCCACCCGGGGAGGTGGGCTTCCCGTTCATCGGAGCTCCGGTGGGCGTGGGCGTAGGCCCATTCGCTGCCAACGAAGCACCCGCTGGAAACGCCTGGACTGGAAGATTTTGGCGTTATCGGTCATCACCGCCCTCACTTGGATACCCATCCGCCGGTGGCGCCGCAGGGCTCTGAGCAGGAAGGCAGTCGCGCTTTCCTTGCGCTCGTCTTGCCTCACCTCGGCGTAGACCAGCCGGCTCATGTCGTCCACCGCGGCGAAGACGAAAGACCAGCCGGGCGAGCGGTTGCGATCCTTTCGGTTCTGGGTCACCCGGTGGCCGGGCCTCTTAAAGCGCGCGAGCTTCTTGGTGTCCAGGTGCAGGAGGACCCCGGGAGCCTCAACCTCAAAGCGCCTGGGCAGGGGCTTGGGGTCCAAAACGGAGAGCCGGTTGAGCCCCCTGGCTTTCAGGATGCGCCCCGCCGTGCTCTTGGAGAGGCCGAGCCTATAGGCGATGGCGTGGCGGGCCAGCGGCGTCTGCGGAGTTCGATGACGCGCGTGCGGACCTCCTCGGGAGTTTGCCTTGGGCTCCGCCTCGGTCTTGAGCTCCGGTCCTTAAGACCAGCCTCGCCCTCCTCGCGGTAACGCCGGAGCCACTTGTAGGCGGTTCTCGGGCTAACCCCTTGCGCCTTGGCCGCTTCCCTTACCACCAGGCCTTCGTGGATAATGCGGAACACAAGGATGCGCCTTGCTTGGTAGGTGATTCTTGCGGAGCTTCACTGGAGCCCCACCTCTCGTGCCCAAAGCCATTCCCTCACAGGCACCAGAAGTATGGGGCTCCAGTGAACAACGTGTTGGGAGGTTACATTCCTGCGCCCTGTTTGGGGGCCCGCACGGACGTGCTCAAAGGCTTTCCACCGCCACTGAGGGTTCCAGGGGGTTGAGGAACCGCACGCTCTCGAGCACTGCCCCCGTGGGGAAGTCCTCCGAAAGGACCACCGGGATGCCCTGGAGCCGGGCGATCGCCCAGATCTGGGCGTCGTAGAAAGCCAGGCTGTAGGCCTCGACCCCCCGCAGCGCTTCCAGGACTACGGGCGGGGTCAAGGGGAAGACGGGAAAGGCAAGAATGAGCCGCTCCACCTGGCGGGCCGCCTCTTCCGGACTCAACGGCGGCTCCAGCTTGCGCAAGGCGACGCTGGCGAATTCGGAGAGGGCCTGGACGGGAAGCGCGGCGTTCCCCTTGCTGGCGAGATGATGCAAAACGGCCTTCGCCCGGGCCTGCTTCCAGGGATTCCGGGCGTCAAGGGGATAGAGCAGCAAGTTGGTGTCCAGAAGGTAACTGATCAGCGGCCCCACCGTCCCCGTTCGGCATAGAGCTCTTCCCTGTCGAACCGCCAGTCTTCGGGAAACCGGTGTTCCGCTGCGAGACGCTGAGCCTCCTCCAGAAATTCGAGGGCCGCAGCCTCCGCCCCGGGCCGGGCGCCGGCCTCCGCACCGGAGAGGAAGCGGTCCAGGGCGCGGCGGACAACCTCCGCCTCGGGAACACCCAGCTCCCGGGCCATCTTCTTCAGGAGGCGGTCCTGGTCCTGGCGCAGGTAGAGCTGCTTTCTTATCACGTGCCAATTATACATCAGCTACATTACATGGCCCCCGTTGCTCGGTCGCCCGGCCTGACCCCGGACTTCCGGAGCTGTACATATCCCTTCAAAGCCCCGGGGGAGCTGCCGCCGGCCGTCCGGCGGGGATTGGTTTCGCTCTGCACGCCGGGGTGTGCATCGAGCGGGCTGCCCGGGCTCCTCTCCCGCCCCTACTCCACGCTCGCGATGCAGTTCACGCAGCAGGGGAGACGCGTGCATTTGAAAGGGGGCTGGTTTGAGGGAAACCAGCGGCGCAGCCGAACGATTCGCTCGTACGCCCGCGCCGAGGCGCCGATGGTCGGCCTGGAAGAGCACGTCAATCTCCACCGTGCTCCGCGGCACACCGAGCACGTCAAGGCTTGCGCCAGCCGTTTGAAGGGGAGGCGGTAGGATCGCCGCCAGAATGCATCCCCGACTTTTTTGGTGAGCCATCGGATTGCTGGCTGCAACCTCACAAAACATTGCCCATTGGAGCACCCTTCGTTAGTGCCAGCGAAGCAGCTCCGCTCCTCCAGACGGTCCCGGCGGCAGAACAGCCTGGGTAATCAGGCGCCGGTTCACAGCCGGGGCTTAGCGTGAATAACGCGGCGGGTAGCTGCATCTAGGCGGTCACCATGAGCGTCTACGATCAGACGGTCCAGCCCAACAGGGAGACAGCGTTGGGCTGCACGTCGTGAGCCGGCCAATAAGGGTGGGGTCTCCCTGGAAAGGTTTGTCGGGCAGCGCTGTATTCGTCTCCTCCAAGAGCGGAAACTTCAGTTCTTGCGGTAAGTTTTGGCTATGGCATGAGGTTTCGATCCACCAGCTCGGACACGGGGAGCGCCTGGGGGATGTAGCCAAGCTTCTTGAGGATCCGGGCCACGGCTTCCATTTGGCGGAGTGTGGCCTCGCTCACCCCAAAGCCGTAGCGGATGCGCCGGCGCGCCTGGGCGATCACGGTCACGCCGTCCACGGTTCCTTTGGGGGTTTTGACCCCGTTTGGGAAGTACACCCGGGCGAGGAGGCGGTTGACCGCCTCAGGCCGGGCCTCGGCCATCTCGGCGGCTTTCTTGTGCGCGCGGAGTAAGGCGCGAAGGACCTCGGGTTTTTCCTCGATGACGTTTTGGGTCGTGGCGAGGACCGGGCCGGTTGACTCGGGCCAAACCTGGTTGATGTCGTAGACCGGGACGAGCCCGAGCTGAAGCCGGGCGATGGTGGTCCAGGGCTCGAGCATCACCGCCGCCTCGATCCGGCCGGTCGCGAGCCCCGGTACCAGGTTGGGGGCCTTGGTGTAGATGAGGGTGAGGTCGCTCGCTTTGAGCCCTGCGTCCTTCAAGACCTGGCCGCGGAAGAGCACGTCGGGCATGCTCCCCTTGGGGAGGACGCCGACGCGGCGGCCCTTGAGGTCCTTGGGGCTCTGGATGCCGCTATCCGCGCGGGCGATGACGACTAGGTCAAAATTGGCTGCTTTGCTTAGGATCTTGATCGGCGCCCCGCGCACCGCCCAAAGATAAGCGGGGGCAAAGCCCACGTAGACCGCGTCGAGCTGACCCGAAATCAGGGCCTGCATCATGGTGGGACCGTCGCCGAAGGGCGTGAGCTCGATATTGAAGCCGGCTTCTTTGTAGAGCCCGAACTCCTCGGCTACGAGGGGAAGCGCCGCGGGGAGGACGTTCACGTAGCCGACGCGGGCCTTGAGCTGGGCAAAACCGAGGCCCGCAAGCAGGGGGATCAACACTAGAAACTTACGCATGGTGTACCTCCTGAGTTTCGATGCCGAGCAGGCCGAGAATTTCCCGTCTCAGCCTTGAAATCGCACGATCATCGCGGGCTCTGGGCCTTGCGATTCGGACAGGGACTTCGGTGACGACTTCGGCCGGGCGTGGCGAGAGCACCACGATCCGGTCCGCGAGGAAGAGAGCCTCTTCGACGTCGTGGGTGACGAGGAGGACCGTCGGGCGGCGGGCGTTCCAGAGCGTGAGGAGCTCCTCCTGGAGCTTGAGCCGGGTGAGCGCATCGAGGGCCCCGAAGGGTTCGTCGAGCAAGAGCACCTCGGGCTCCAGGAGGAGCGCCCGGGCGAGGGCTGCCCGCTGGCGCATGCCGCCCGAGACCTGGTGGGGGTAGTAGTGCGCGAATCCCGCGAGGTGGACGCGTTCTAGCCAGGCGCGGGCCTCCGCGCGCGCCTTGTTCCTGGGGACCCCGGCCACCTCCAGGCCGAAGGCGACGTTTTGGTCCAGGGTGAGCCAGGGGAAAAGCGCCTCTTCCTGAAAGACCAGGATGCGTTTGGGGGACGGTCCGGTCACCGGCGCGCCCCCTACGGTGATCCGGCCCGAACTGGGGGGCTCGAGCCCGGCCACGAGCCGAAGCAGGGTGGACTTTCCGCATCCCGAGGGGCCCACGAGCGCGGTGAAGGTCCCGGGTTCGGCCACCAGCGAGATCGGCCCCAAAGCGGTGAGCGTACCGTAGGTTTTGGTAACGTTTTCGAGCCGGATCATCTCCCTTCCCCTTCCGCGTTGCTCACGCGTACCTCCAGCGCAGGAGCCGGCGCTTGGCGAGTGCGAAGAGGCCGCCGTCAATGGCTGCCGAAAGCAGACCGATCACGGTGATGCCGAGCAGCACCCGCGCCACGTCCCCCACCTGCGAGGCCGTGGCGATGGACCAGCCGAGCCCCACGTTGGTTCCTCCGAACATCTCGGCGGCGATGAGGGCCCGCCAGGCGTTACCGAAGCCGGCCTGGGCACCGGCGAGAAGCGTGGGGAGCGACGCGGGGAGATAAATCCGGAGGGCCAGCTGCCAGGGGCGGGCCCCCAGGTTACGCGCCGCGGCGACATGCAATTCGTTCATCTGCTCCACCGCGGCCACGGCGTTGATGGCGATGGGGAAGAGTGCGGCTAGCGTAACCACCCAGAGGATCGCCCGGTCGCCAAAGCCGAGGAGCAGGATGAGCAGGGGCAGGTAGGCGATCGGGGGCACGGACTGGAGGATGGAGAAGAGGGCCCGGGCGTAGGCGCGGAAGGTGGGTAGGACGCTGGCAAAAAGCCCGACCGATACACCGACCGATACAGCGAGGGCAAACCCCGCCCCAAGTCGGGCAAGGGATCGCCCTACCGAAGACACAAACTCGGAATCGCGCGCGGCGGTTGGGAGGGCGCGGAGCACCTCTTCCGGGGACGGGAGCAAGTAGGCCGGAAGCGCGAGCGAGGCCAGTTTCCAGGCCAGAAGCAGGCTTCCCGCGGCAGAGAGCAGTGGCCAACCACGTCGTAGGGTACCCATGATCATATCTGTAACAGGGGTATTATGCACCGTCTGTAACTCGTACTACATCCACGCTTCGGCATCGTGCTAGCTGTAACCTCCCAGCACGTTGCTCGCTGGAGCTCCATAGCCTGATGCCTGTGAGAGGAGGGGTTCCGGTGAACATCCACAGGAACGCGCGGCTCACCTACCAGCCAAAGCGCATGCTTGTGTTCCGCGAAGGTTTGCCGGCAGGGGAAGCGACCAGGGTCCTGGGGTCAGTCCAGGGACAGCCTGCAGGTGGCTCCGGCGCTACCGGGAAAAGGTGGGGAACGGGGGGCTCATCTCTCCCGCCGACTGCGCTCATGGAACTGGCAGTACCATTGCGCTTTGACCTCGCTCCCTGCCCTGCCAGCAGTTCTGTGCGCAAGGGGATAGGGGCCCGGGATAGCACCTGGCTGAGATCGGCGACCTATACCATATATGGTATAGTGGGTATGTGGAAAAGACGACGCTCTACCTCCCCTCCGATCTTCACCGAGCCTTGAAAGAAGCCGCTAGGCAGGAGGGTAAAAGCCAGGCCGAACTCGTCCGTGAAGCCCTGGCAGCATACCTCGCCAAGCGAAAGAAGCCTGAGCTGCGCTCGTTGGGAGTGGCGGAGGATGAGGAGCTTTCCGGTCGCGAGTCCGAGGCGTGGCTCGGGAAGGCCTGGCTTGAGCGATGATCACCCTTGATACCTCGGCGCTGTTTGCGCTTTTGAATCGTAAGGACCCTGACCACGAACGAGTAACGAGTGCCCTCCTGGCCGATGCGGGGCCTTATCTGGTGCCCTCGGGCATCCTCGCCGAGATCGCCTACCTCACTGAAAGACGTTTGGGCCCCAGGGCCCTTAAGGCTTTGCTTCAGGACCTCGAGGCCGGCGCTCTCGCCTTGGAATGTGGCAACGAGGATCTGCCGCGCATCCGCGAGCTCGTGGCGCGGTACGCGGATCTGCCCCTGGGCTTTGCGGACGCGGCGGTGATCGCAGTGGCGGAGCGCAGCGGCGGCAGGGTTCTGAGCCTGGACCGACACTTTCATGTTGTGGCCCGGGAAGGCACCATTCAGGTCTTTCCTTAGGCGGCTAGCTGTGCAGTCTCACCACGTTGTTCACACTAAGCCCCAACCGCGAGACCGGGGCCTGGTTGCCTGGGCGCTTCTGGGGTCAGTGTGAGCATAAGCCCGCTCGTCCAGCCGGGCTCGGGCGAGGCACACCACCTTCCCGTTTGTTCTCGGGGTGTATGGCGATGGCCTTTCGTGTCGAACCCCGGCTACCGGAGCACCTGCTGGAACTTCCCTGGCTGAAAGACCCTGGCGGAGCGGGGCGGGGGTGGGGAGCGGGTGAACCCCTTTGGCAACCGCAGGCTGAACTGGGCGGTGCACCTGGTCGCCCTCAGCTGGCTGCGGTGGTCCCCAAGAAGCCGATGGGAGAAGAAGCGGGGCGAAGGCAAGAGCAAACTGGGCGCGCTGAGAGCGCTTAGACGACAGATCTCCAGGGGGCTCTACCGAGTCCTAAAGGTGCACGCCTCCCTGCTCGCCAAAGCGGCTGGACACACAAGGCTTTCGGTCAGGAAGACGGTGGCGCCCTTTTACTCGCCCAGTTCGGATTGCGGCCATGTTGCCGGCTTCAGCCTCGGGAAGGAAGCAGGGCGACCTCGGCGTGTCTCCGCAATCCCCTCTCCAAGGTGGCGAGCCCGCTTTTCGTTCGCCGGGCACGGTGCATCAAGAAGGCGTCCACCAGGCTGAGCCCGCCGCTCCCGGCGTCTTCCAGGGCTGGCCGGAGATCCTCTTCGTCCTCGAGCTGGATCCCGTCGCGGTCGAGCAGGTCGAGGATGGCGCTGGCCGCCTCCGCGCGTTCGACCTTGTAAAACGAGGTCAGCGTGTAAAAAGCCTCGGCGACGACGAGCGGGTGGACCGTCAGGGTGTAGCGGCCCTGCTCGGCGCCGCGAAAGACCTCGAGGGCCCAGCTCGCCTGCTCCGGTGGCTCGCCGGTTAGCAGACGCAGCAAAAGGCTGGTGTCCAGAACGTAGCGATCTACGGTTTTTCCGCCCACGCCGCCTCCCGTGCCCGCTTTTCCTTCTCTTCCCCGGGAAAGCCCCGCTCGCCCTTCAGCCGGCCGAGGAGCGCCTCCAGGGGAACCCGCCTCCGGGGACGGAGAACCACCTCGTCGTTCCGGAGCTCAAAGACCACCTCTTCCCCGGGGCGAAGCCCGAGGGCTTCCCGGATGGCTTTGGGGAGGGTGACCTGCCCTTTACTGCTGATCCGGGACTTTACCATAGTGCCTTACACCTTACCATACCCAGGAAGTAAAGCCGAGTTTAACCCTTTCTAGCTCGCTGCAGAAGGATCGGAACCCGCCTTTTAAAGCAGCGAGCCCGGGAGCCCGCGAATCCAATCCCAAAGCCATTCCTTCGCAGGAACCAGAAGTATGGGGCTCCAGTGAACAACGTGTTGGGAGGTTACATCTAGCGCCCGATGTAGGACCGGCCGATGTCTTGATGCCGGCGAACACGGTGCCAAAGGGGATCCGCCGCGCGCTGGCTACCAGGGCCGGCCGAAAACTAGGGGGCAGGAGGGCGATGATCTTTGGCTGCGGTGATGAGCGGGTCCTTGAGGCCGAGCATTTTATGGCAACCGGTTGCAAGAAAAGCGACTCCTGGATCCGCAAAGCCTAAGGCATGCAGGCTTCGCAATACTCAGAGGAGGACGGGCTTTAGACCTCGCTGTTATTTCACCGGATCCTCTCGGTTCCGGCCGTCCGCGGGTTCCATGCACCGGTGTTCTAGCGCATCGATGGGCGTGAACAGAATGCAGGGTAGGGGGTTGTGCCGCCCAAGGAGCACGGCCGGTAGGGTCATGACCTCGCACCCCGCATCCGCACGCCATGAAGCCAAGAGCAGAGACAGACCCACGTAGAGGGCGGCCCCGATAAAACCCTCCCCGTGCCCGAAGATAAAGCCGTGGGGGATTCCGGCCAGCATCACCGCTCCGGTCACACCGTTGGATAGGAATCCACCGAGACGGGGAGATAGGTGCAGCCAGCCCCGGCTCAAACCCCAACCGAGAAACGTGTAAAACAGAAACAGAAAAGCGAACACCACCGCCACGCGCAGGGCGTAGGCGAATGTCCAGCTTGGCAGCAGTAATGCTGCAAGAACGAACAACATGCCTACTGCAAGGCGAACAACGCGGCCTACGAGTCGAGGGCGCAGGTCCCATCCAGTCCCACCCATGCTTTACCTCCAGGTTCAGCCGAGTGCCTGCGCCAGGTATAGGACTCGGTCAATTTGGCCAAGATCATCCCATGGCCCTCACAGTCTACCCGCGGTGACCGAGCACGTGCTGGCGGCCAACACATTTGAGATGCTTCGGGGACCGAGTCACCTCAAATTTCTCCGGGGTTTCCATGGGAGCCGGGAGAGGCAGGGGATCCCGTTCGCCGATCGCATCCGGCCCCCTCTTCGAGGCTTCGCCTCGCAAAGCCCATCGGGCTATCGCTGTCCCGGAACCGCCGCTCATCTACCGACCTGGTCGCCTGGCGGGTCCGTAGACGGTGAACCAAAAAGGAGCAGAGCAGGCATCCAAAATGCCCCGGCTGACGTAACCTTAAAGGGGTGTTGGAGCAGCTGATCCGCCAGGTGGCCGGGGGTTCGGAAGAGGCCTTCGCGTCGCTCTACCGTGAGCTCCGACCCCAGCTGTTTCCAATGCTGCTCCGCATGCTGGGAACCCCTGAGGAGGCCGAGGAAGTGTTCCACGACGCTCTCCTAAAACTGAAGGAAGCGGCTCGCAACTACGACCCGCAAAGAGCCGGGGCGGCTACCTACGCGCGTGTGATCGCGCGCAATCTCGCCCTTTCCCGTCTCCGTTCCAGGAAAGCCCGGCCGCAACGCCTGGAACCGGACATCCACCAGATGCCCCATGCGGCGCCCGCAGACCCGCCGCCACTCGACGACCGCCTCCGGGTACGGAGGGCGCTTTCCAGTCTCGATCCCCTCGAGCGACGGCTGCTCGAGGCGGCCTTCTATCAGGGCCTGACCCACCGTGAGCTGGCCGAAACCTTCAACCTGCCCCTGGGAACGGTAAAGAGCAAACTCCGGCGGGGGTTGATCAAGCTTCGCCGGGCACTGGGGGAACCGTGAAACACCCGCACGAACTCCTTCCCGACTATGCCATGGGACTTCTCGATGATGACGCGCGTGAGCGCGTTGAGAGCCACCTGGCTCACTGCCCGGCCTGCAGCGGCGAGGTTCGGGCGCTCCAGGAAGCCTACTATGCCCTTCCGCTGGCGCTCGATGTCCCGGCATCCTCCAGGCGCCGGTCCCGAGGCCTTGTGCTTTTGGTCGCGGCGGTCGCGGCCGGCCTCCTCCTGTGGTTCGCGATCCCCGCCTACCGTCAGCTCCAGCTGGAGGCCCGGATCCTCGCCCTTCTGGCCGAGCCCGGGACCCGGGTCGAGACCCTTCGGGCCGCCGACGGTCGCTTTTTGGGGCGGGTCGTTGTTGCCAGCAGGGGAGAGGCCGTTTTTCTGCTCGCCGCTCCCCCGCCCCCGGGCCAGGTGTATCAGGCCTGGGGACACACCGAGGCGGGGCCTGTCTCGTTAGGGGTGACCGGTGGGCGGATACTCAGGGTTCGGGTGTCGGGCTTTCAGGCCGTAGGGGTCAGCCTTGAACCTTCAGGCGGGAGTCCCCGTCCCACGCATCCATTAGGCAGGGTCCCGCTTTGATGCATCCGCCTTCATCTCGCGTGCGTATTTAGGGATGGAGGTGAAGATGCGGCTCTATGATCGCAGGCAGGTACTCAAAACCATCGGCGCCTTGACGGTCCTCCTGTCCGCCCCTCGCGGGCTGGCGGCCGGAACCAATGGAAAGATGAAGCTCGAGGCCCAGGCCCGGACCTATCCCGATGACTTCACGGGGCTCGTCGTTCCCGGGGGGAAGCCTTTCGCGGCAAAGCCCGTCGGCCAAACGCCGCAAGGCACGAGCGTTCTCATCCGTATTGAAAAGCAGCAGCCCCTGCACTACCACAAGACCCACGCGGAGGTGGCCTATTGCCTTTCCGGCGAAGGTTACGCCGAAGTCGCTGGCGAGGAGACGCCCCTTCGCCCGGGGCTCGGCGTGCTCATTCCCCCGGATACCGCCCACGCGTTCTATGGCCGTATGGATCTCCTTTCCCGGTTTAGCCCTCAGCTCGCCGGGGATGTGATCCTGGTCAAGGAGGGGCCCGGCCCTCGTGCTGGCGCGCCGATTCCCTTCGCTTTCGCCACCGCGCCCGTGGCCAGGGGAAAGCGCTTTTCCGCCAAACCCCTCGCCAACCACCAGCTCGCCACGGCGGTCGCGCTCAACATCGACGACGAACAGCCCCTCCATTACCACCGCAGCAAAGATGAGGCCATCTACGTCCTCGAAGGCTATGGCGGGATCGACGTGGAGGGTCAGCTTTATCTGGTGAAACCGGGCAGTGTGCTCCTGATCCCCGCCACGGCCCGGCACAAGCTCGCCGGCCGCTTCCAGGCGCTCTCCGTCTTTACCCCAGCCCTGGCCGGGGACGTGGTATTCCTCTAGATCGCCGGGCCGTTGCCCGCACCGGGTGCCGGGGGTGAGGCCCGCCTGGCCGGCTGCCCTGGAATGGGGACGGCCGGGTGAGGCGCTCCGCCCTGCGGGCGTAGGCTAAAGTATGGACCGCACCCTGTTCCATATCGGCGAGCTTGCGCGAAGGTGTGGTTTGAATCCGCGTACGATCCGCTATTACGAGGCGAGGGGTCTCCTGCCCCCGCCCCAAAGGACCTCCGCAGGGTACCGTGTCTACACCGAGACCGACCTCGAACGCCTCCGCTTTATTCGAAAAGCCAAGCGGTTGGGTCTCACCCTGGAGGAAATCCGGGAGATCCTGGTACTGCGGGACCGCGGGATGCGGCCCTGTCCACGGGTGAAGTCTCTGCTCCGACGAAAGATCGCAGTGATCGAAGAGAGGCTACGCGATCTGGAGGCCTTAAAAAAGGAGCTGACATGGCTACAACGGGAAGCCGAGACGCTCAGCTCCGAGAGCGCCGTTTTCTGCGGTATCATCGAACACCCCCTGACGAGGGCTTGACCTTCTAGTCAGCTGGAAGGTGTAGGTTCGTTCACGGGGCAAGTCAATGGCGTCAGGGGTTACCGCACCTTCCCGCCGGCTTCTGCTCAAGATCGGGGGGATGTCTTGTTCGTTTTGCGTCTCGACGATCACGCGAGGCCTGGGGCAGATGGAGGGCATCCTTGAGGTAAGCGTAAGTCTTGCTCATGAAGAGGTCCTCGTCGTGTACGACCCGGGCCGCACGAGCGAGGGACGTATTCGGGCAGTGCTCGTCGACCTCGGGTACACCTTGCGCGACCCGCGGCGGGAGAGGGCTTTTGAGGAGGAGAAGCAGGAACTAAAGCGCGCGCGGGTCCGCCTCTTTTGGGCGCTCGGGTTTACCGCGGCAAGTGCCCTTCTGATGGGTGCGCGCTGGCTTGGCCTGGGGTCGCAGGCGGCCATGGAGCCCTTGATGCTCGCGCTCATGCCCGCTCTGGCTCTGGCTACGGTTTTCGGGCCCGGTTCTTACATTCTGCGGATGGCGTATCACGCCCTTCGCCGCGGCATACTCAACCAGCACGTCCTCCTGGAGTTTGCGGCTTTTTCCGGGCTTTTGGGGGGCGCCCTTGGCCTTGTGGGTCGCGTTTTCGAAATTCCCTCGCTCGGCTTTCCGGCGGCCGACTTTTTCGCGGTGGCGACTTTCGTAACCGCTTACCACGTACTCTCGGGGTACACCTCGCTCGTGGTGCGGGCTCGAGCCTCCGAAGCGGTAAGGAAGCTCCTTTCCCTGCGTCCGCCAACTGCGCGGATCGTTCGGGGCGGGGCGGAAGAAGAAGTTCCCTTGGAGGCTGTTCGCGTCGGGGATCTGGTACGCGTGCGGCCCGGGGAGGCGATCCCGGTCGACGGGGTGGTGGTCGAAGGGAATTCGGTGGTGGATGAGAGCCTGGTGACGGGGGAGCCCCTGCCGGTCGAGAAGGTGCCGGGAAGCGAGGTGGTCGGCGGTTCCGTAAACGGGCCGGGGAGCCTCCTCGTCGAAGTGCGGCGGGTGGGCGAGGAGAGTTTCCTGGAGCGGGTTGTACGTGCGGTGGAGGAGGCACGGGCCCGGAAGCCTGGCGTGCTCCAGCTCGTCGATCGGGTACTCCGGTACTACGTGCCTGCAGTGATAGGGTTTGGCGTGCTGGGGTTTGGGGTTTGGACGCTGGGTGCCTGGCTCCTTCTCGGCGCGGCGGATATTCCGCGCGCGATCTACGCAACCCTTGCCGTTTTCGTGATGGGGTACCCCTGCGCGCTCGGGATGGCTTCTCCGCTTGCCATGATCCGGGGTGGAGGCGAAGCCGCAACGCGGGGCATCCTCATCCGTTCCGGCGAGGTCTTTGAAGCCTTCAAAGACGTTCGGGTGGTGGCCTTCGACAAGACCGGAACGCTCACCCAAGGGAAGCCCGGGGTTTCCGCCGTGGTTGCGCGCCCGGGCGTGGATGAGGTTGCGGTGCTCCGGCTGGCGGCGGCGGTTGAGGCCCGTTCCGAGCATCCCCTGGGACAGGCGGTGGTTGAAGCGGCGCACGCCCGTGGGCTTGGGATTCCCGAAGCACTGGACTTCAGCGCGTCTCCCGGGCGAGGCGTGGAAGCCACGGTGGAACGGCGTCGCATACGCGTAGCAAGCCCACGCTTCCTGAAAGGGGCCGGGGTCGACTGGGGCGGGCTTGATCGGGAGTGCGCCTGGTTGCAGGCGAGAGGGATGACCGTCGTCGGGGTTGCGGTTGGAGGTGAGGTCCTTGGCTTGATAGCCTTCAGCGATTCCCTTAAGCCCGAGGCCAGGGAGGTTGTGCACAGGCTCCGGGCGAGGGGAATTCGGCCGCTCCTCCTTACGGGAGATCACGCCCGGACCGCCCAGGTGATTGCCCATGCGCTTGGCATAGAGGACAAGGACGTGCACGCGGAGCTCCTTCCGCAAGAAAAGGCCGAGCGTGTACGTGCCCTCCAGCGGGAGGGGGTTCGCGTTGCGTTCGTGGGCGACGGAATAAACGACGCCCCTGCGCTGACTCAAGCCGACGTGGGCATCGCGGTCGGAGCCGGCACCGACATCGCGATCGACTCTGCCGATGTTGTCCTCGTGGGAAAGCGACTTGTTGCTGTGGTAGAGGCGTACGAGATCGCCCGGCGGACGTACCGGAAGACGGTGGAGAACCTCCTATTGGCCTTCACCTTCAACGGTGTCGGCGTACCCCTTGCGGCCACGGGCCTGGTGCACCCGGCCTGGGCCATGGCGGCCATGGTGGCGAGCGTGAGCGCGGTGCTGTTCAACTCGTTTTTCGGGAGGCTCATTCCCCGTTAGCACGGCCGCGCCGGACTCTTTTCCGGGATGGCAGCTGGGTCGGACATCGGTCACCGAGGTGCCTCGCGCTCTATCGGAAAGTACCGGCCCGGTGTGTTTCATAGCATCTGGAACGGGGTATTTCGCGTTCGCGTACACCGTGCTTTGGGGCAGGGCAGAGGAAGGCGGAACCGAACGGGGGGCCAGAGCGTTAAAGATTTGCTGAAGGCGCTTGCAATTCAACGAAGAACGCCCCTCACAGAAACCGGGCGCAGGAGGCTGTCGGCTTTAGCCGACAGAGCGCCCTTGCCCCTCCCCCGGAAAGCTGACGGCTTTAGCCGTCAGTAGCTGACCTTCCCCTGCCCCGAGCTCGTCCACACCCTGAAGTTCCAGGCAAACCGCCTCTCTAATTCCGCTATAGATGAGCTCCCATGTCCCGAGGGGGTATCGCGTGGCCCTGACATGCCGGCCAACCTCCCCGCGCATGGACTTACGGAGGAAAGCATCCGCTCGCTCCAGGAACCGTCTGTATTTTTCACAAACCTCCGCCGGAACGGAAAACTCGAGATCTGGAGACGGCGTCCCGGAGTCGCTGACCTCGGGAACAAGGGGGATATCAGCTTCCAGCTCGATCGGTTGCCCGTTGATCACGCACTCACACATCCCGCCACCTCCGCTATGGTTTGACTCTTGCCCCTGAATTTGTTGCCCAACAACCCGTAAGGCTTCACCCCCCGAAGCGCTGCCCGTTCAAGACCGTCCAGCGGCCCGGAATGCTCGGAAGCTATCCACGTCCGGGGGTGCGACCGGTGATGCCCTTAGCATAGACGCCCAGGACCGGCGGCCTGCAGGTCCGTACCGAGCGGACGGTTACCGGGGCCTAGAGTAGCGCCCCTCTCGCGAGCCACTCGCATCGTCTCGATCTCCCATAGAGCCTCCGGTCCTCCTATCTTCGCGCAACCGGCGGCGCCGGCCTGCCGTGGGCCTACGCTTGAAGTGGGCGGCGAGCGCTTTGATCTCCCGTGCTGGAGTAAAAAACCTCAAAAGTGGGTTGCTTGCGGGGATAGGGGAGGAGCGGGTCGTCGTGGCTGCCCCAACATCTCTGGGGCTCTGCAGATGAATAAACGAGTCAAAGACGACGTGGCCAGTGTGCCAGCCACACCGTGCGCAAGCACGGGTTTCGCACCGATAAAACCCTGAGTTCTTCCCGCGACAGCGCACGTATTCCGGTGCTGCTCAGGCTCTCAGCATTCCCCGGAGTGCTTTCATGTCGGCTTCTTCTTCCCTGGCAGGAACCGCAATCATCCCTCAGCGGGATGTTCTGGGGTCGGAGTGCTTCGAACGCTTCGGGAGGTAGCGCCCGCCTGCCGGAGGATGCTTCGGCGTGTGCCCGCGGCGACCTCGTTGTGGGCGGGCGTGATGACGATACGAACCATTGAAGCCGTCTTTACGGACGGACCTAACACGGCCTCCTCTCTGACTGTGGACGGTAAAGCCAAGGATTTCCAGGCAACACACCACTTCCCGCCTAAGCGTTGCTAAGTTCGACCTCAACCTCGTGCAGTCTCGGGAACTCGGTGGGCGTGGGGGGTTCGAAGCAGAGGGTCAGCGCCTCCTTGAGGCTTTCCAGGGCCTCGGCTTCGGTACGGCCCTGGCTGGCCACGTCCACCTCCAGACACTGTGCCACGTACCAGTCCCCCTCTTTCCAGACGCTGGCGGTGAACTTGCGCTTCATATTTCCACTCTACCCGGCCCATCGAAGAAATGATGTCCGCCACGCGTTACGCAAGCCCGCCAAAGACTTCAGCGCGCTGCGGGAAAGCTGCGTCTACCCGTGGTCTCTTGTTGCATCATTCCTCAAGCGGCCTGGCGCCAGGGGGCAAAAGGCGCATCGCCTCGCGCGCAAGTCGCTCCAGCACCCGGGCCTTCTCAAGCGCAGCCTCCGCCACGCGGAGCCGGTCGGGGAAGATCACCGGGCTGGTGTCCGCGGGGTCACGGGCGCTGGGCGCGAGCAGGCCCTCGAACCCGGCTGCGCGCTTCCCGGCCCAACCGCATCGAGGTCGGGACCCGCCCCTCTGCCAGCACACGGACGAAGTCCTCTCGGAGGAGTTCCCCGAGCTCCGGGCACGCCTTACGGGCGAGCGCTGCGTCCACGACCAGCAGCTCGGGGAGCCGGAAGCGGACCGAGAAGACCACCACCCCACCAGGGGCCTCCACCAGCGCTC